>JAHDXX010000026.1 GCA_023384025.1 Sphingomonadaceae bacterium | reverse complement strand
TCACCAGCATGTTGATGATGCCGCGGTAGTTCATGTCCATGTGATACCAGTGGTTGAGCCCGGCCCCGAGGATCACCATCGACTTCCCCTTGGTGACCTCGGCATTGGAGGCGAACTCGCGCGCCACGGTGATGATGTGATCGGCCGACACCCCGGTGATCTTTTCCGCCCATGCCGGGGTGTAAGGCTCCATCGCGCCGTAATCGCGCGCGACATGATCGCCGCCGAGGCCCCGGTCGAGGCCGTAATTGGCGCAGAACAGATCGAACACGGTGGCGACAAACGCCTTGCCGTCCTTCAATTGCACCTGCCGCACCGGCACCCGGCGCTTCAGCACACTGGGGTGATCGGTGCCCTGGAAGTGATCGTGCTCAAGATTGCCGAAATAGGGGAAGGCGACCTCGATCACCTCGTCATGCTGGCCATCAAGGATATTGGTGAGGCGCAGCCGGGTGGCATTGCCGCGCCCGTCCTTTTCCTGCAGGTTCCACTTGCCTTCCTCGCCCCAGCGGAAACCCGCCGAGCCCGACGGCACCACCACTTCATCGGTCGCCTCGTCGATGGCGACGGTTTTCCAGTCGGGATTGTTGGCCTCGCCCAGGCTGCCGAGGAAATCGGCGGCGCGCAGCAGATTTTCAGGCACCCATGCGCCGTCCTTTTCCACCAGCTTCACCAGCATCGGCATGTCGGAATATTTGCGGCAGTAATCCTCGAAATATTCGGCCTGCCGGTCGAGGTGATATTCGCGCAGGATCACATGGCCCATCGCCATCGCCAGCGCCGCATCGGTGCCCTGCTTGGGGTTGAGCCACAGGTCGGCAAACTTGGTCGCCTCGGCGTAATCGGGGCTGACGACCGCGACCTTGGTGCCGCGATAGCGGGCCTCGGTCATGAAGTGCGCATCGGGGGTGCGGGTTTGGGGGACGTTCGAGCCCCACATCATCAGGAACCCGGCATTGTACCAGTCGGCGCTTTCGGGAACGTCGGTCTGTTCGCCCCAGGTCTGTGGGGAAGAGGGCGGCAGGTCGCAATACCAGTCGTAGAAACTCATGCAGGTGCCGCCGAGCAGCGAGAGATAACGTGATCCGGCCGCATAGCTCACCATCGACATCGCCGGGATGGGCGAGAAGCCGATGATCCGGTCAGGGCCGTAAGTCTTGGCGGTGTAGGCATTGGCAGCCGCGATGATCTCGTTCACCTCGTCCCAGGTCGAACGCACCATGCCGCCGTGGCCGCGGATCGCGGTGTAGCTTTTGCGCTTGGCCGGATCCTCGACGATCGAGGCCCATGCCGCTACCGGCGTGCGCAGCACCCGGGCCTCACGCCACAGTTTCAGCAGGCGCGAACGCACCATCGGATATTTCAGGCGCTGGGCGGAATAGATGTACCAGCTGTAGCTTGCCCCACGCGGGCAGCCGCGCGGTTCGTGGTTGGGAAGGTCAGGCCGGGTGCGCGGATAATCGGTCTGCTGGGTTTCCCAGGTGATGATCCCGCCCTTGACGTAGATCTTCCAGCTGCACGAACCGGTGCAGTTCACCCCGTGGGTGCTGCGCACGATCTTGTCGTGCTGCCAGCGCTTGCGATAGCTGTCCTCCCAGTCGCGGTTCTGGTTGGTGGTTACGCCGTGTCCGCCGGCAAAGGCCTGCTTGGGCTGGCGGAAGAAGGTCAGGCGGTCGAGAAGCTGGCTCATGCAGCGGCTCCTTTCAGGGGTGCAGGTTGGACGGCGGGAGCAGGCGTGCGCCCGCGTTCGATATCGTGCAGCAGACCGCCGCGGCGGGTGTAGATGAACCACGTCAGCGCGGCGCAGCTGGCGTAGAAGATGAAGAAGCCCCATAGGGCCGCCATCGGCGATCCGGTTGCGGCAATGGCGCTGCCGAAGCTCTTGGGGATGAAGAAGGCGCCGTAGGCCGCAATCGCCGAGGTGAAGCCGACGATGGCCGCCGATTCCTTCTCTGCCTGCTTGAGCGCCGCATCGGGGGTGAGTTCCGGCATCAGGCGCGGAACTTCCTGCCGCATGATGTTGGGGATCATCTGGAAGGTGGAGGCGTTGCCGACACCCGTCATGAAGAACATGAAGATGAACATGCCGAGGAAACCCCACCAGCTGGCGGCCTGAATAAAGTACATCACGCCGAGCACGCCGAGCATCATGAGCACGAACACCCAGAACGTAACCCGTGCACCACCCCACTTGTCCGAAACCCAACCGGTAGCCGCACGGCTGAGCGCGCCGACCAAAGGTCCGAGGAAGACAAACTGGAGGACATTAACATCGGGGAATTGCTGCTTGGCTAACAGCGGCAGGCCGGCGGAAAATCCGATGAAGCTGCCGAAGGTGCCGGTGTAGAGCCAGCACATCAGCCAGTTGTGCTTGCGCTGGAAGATCACCGCCTGTTCGGCAAAGCTGGCCCTGGCATCGGCGATATCGTTCATCCCGAACCACGCCAGCAGGCTGCTGGCAATGATGAAGGGCACCCACACGAACCCGGCGTTCTGCAGCCACAGCTGGCCGCCTTCCGCGGTCTGCTGGGCCGCCCCGCCCAACGCGCCGAACACGCCGGCCGTGATGATCAGCGGCACCGCGAACTGCATCACCGAGACGCCAAGGTTGCCGAGGCCCGCGTTGAGCGCCATCGCATTGCCCTTCCTCGCCTTGGGGAAGAAGAAGCTGATGTTGGACATCGACGAGGCGAAATTGCCCCCGCCGAACCCGCACAGCAGCGCCAGCACCAGGAAGATGATGTAGGGCGTCTGCGGGTTCTGCACTGCATAGCCGATGCCGAAGGCGGGGATCAGCAGTGAAGCGGTGCTGAGCGTGGTCCACAGCCGTCCGCCGAAGATCGGCACCATGAAGCTGTAGAAGATCCGGAACGTCGCTCCCGACAGCCCCGGCAACGCCGCCAGCCAGAACAGCTGATCGGTGGTATAGGCGAACCCGACCTGCGGCAGCTTGGCGACCACCACCGACCACACCATCCACACCGCGAAGGCGAGCAACAGGGCCGGGATCGAGATATATAGGTTGCGCCGCGCGATGCGTTCGCCCGTCGTTTCCCAGAAATCGGGATCTTCGGGCTTCCACTCAGCCAGCACCTTGCTCGGCTGGGCGGCAGCGTGGCGGGCTTCGTCGTGCAGGCCCGCCATTTCCGGGAATTGCGGCAGGCTGCGCGCGTCGATTCCGATCGCTTTCTGCTCCATCTGGCGGATGGCAATGTGCATCCATGCCAGCGCCACGCCGACCAGCGCAAACAGCACCATGAAGCAGCTCGTCCAGATGCCGGTAAGGTCGCTCACCGCGCCGAACACGATTGGCAGCACGAACCCGCCGAGCCCGCCGACGAGACCGACCAGCCCGCCAACCGCGCCGACGTGATTGGGGTAGTACACCGGAATATGCTTGAACACCGCCGCCTTGCCCAGCGACATGAAGAAGCCGAGCACGAACACCGTGATCACGAAGGGCACCAGCCCCATCGAGGTGGAAAAGGCGATGTCGCCTTCGATCCCGTGGATCACGTAATCGGTCGCCGGGTAGGACAGCATGAACAGGCAGACGAGCGACACGCCGAAGGTCGCATACATGATCCGCCGCGCACCATATTTGTCCGACAGCATCCCGCCATAGGCGCGGAACAGGCTGGCCGAGAGTGAGAAGGTCGCCGCCAGCATCCCGGCGGTTTTGACATCAACCTGATACAGGCTGACCAGGTATTGCGGCAGCCACAGCGCCAGCGCGACGAAGGCCCCGAAGACGAAGAAATAATACAGCGAGAAGCGCCACACCTGTTCATTGCGCAGCGGTTCAAGTTGGTCTTTCAGCGTGCGCGCCGGGATCCCGCCGGCCTTGCGCGCCGCATATTGGGGATCGTCCTTGGCGAGGATGTAGAACGCCAACGCAACCACCGCGAGCACGCCCGCCCACACTTGCGCCACGCCCTGCCAGCCGATCGCCACCATCACCCACGGGGCCAGGAACTTGGTCACCGCCGCGCCGACATTGCCCATCCCGAAAAAGCCCAGCGCCGCGCCCTGCCGTTCGAGCGGGTAGAACTTCGACACATAGGCCACGCCCACCGCAAACCCGCCGCCCGCAAGGCCAAGGCCCAGCGCGGCCAGCAGCATCAGGTAGTAATTGTCCGCATAGGACAGCAGGAAAGTCGATGCCGCCGAAGCCAGCATCGTCAGCGGAAAGACGATCCGCCCGCCAAACTGGTCGGTCCAGATGCCCAGCATCAGCCGCACCAGCGATCCGGTGAGGATAGGCGTGCCGATCAGCAGGCCGAACTGGGTGTCGTTGAGGCCCAGCTCTGCCTTGATCTCGATCCCGATGATCGCGAAGATCGTCCACACCGCAAAGCAGATGGTGAAGGCAAAGGTGCTTAGCCCCAATGCGAGGCCTTGTTCACCTTGCGTTGCCGTAACCCCCGGCCCCATGTGCAACTCCCGTTCCGATCCAAAGTCCGGGTTGCTGGTGCAGGGTCTCACGTGCTGTCCGTTTGACCAAGATCAAAATGGTTCCCGAGCGGGACGCAAAATCGCGACGGCCTGATCGATGCCGCGCCGTGCCTCGAAGAATATCAAGAGGGCAATTGATGCGTGTCAATTCGTGCGCTAGCCTCTACGTCTATCAACACGGTCATGAGCCTTATGAGAATCGGCGAAAAGCCAGAAATCGCCCGCCTGCCGCTGTTCCGCGACATGGACGACGCCATGCGCGAGCGCGTGCTGTCGGGATCGTTCCTGCAGGTCTTCCCGCCGCAGCTGACCCTGTTCGAACGCGGACAGCAGGCCGATTTCCTCCATGTGCTGGTGGATGGACTGGTGGAACTTTATGTTTCTGGCACCGGACGCGACACCACGATGAAAATCGTCGAGCCGGTGACCAGCTTTATCCTCGCCGCAGTGATGACCGATCTGCCCTATCTGATGTCGGCGCGCACGCTGACCTCTTCGCGGGTGTTGCTGGTGCCGGCAGCTTTGATGCGCGAGGTCATCCGCAAGGATACCGCGCTGATGCAGGCGACGATGCATGAACTGGCGCTGGGCTACCGCGACATGGTGCGCGCGCTCACCGACATGAAGCTGCGCCAGTCAGCCGAGCGGCTCGCCAACCATCTGCTCGAATTCAGCGCCCAGCGCGGCAACGCCTGGGACTTCGAACTGAGTGGCGAAAAGCGCGTGCTCGCCTCGCTGCTGGGGATGACGCCCGAAAACCTCAGCCGCGCCTTTGGCACCCTCAAGGAGCACGGAGTGAACATAAGCGGCGCGCGGGTGCGGATCGAAGATCGCGCCGCGCTGGCCGCCTTTGCCCGGCCCGATCCGTTGCCGGCTGACCGCTGAGCCTCGCCAGGAATGAGCGCGCCGCCCGAAACCCGGCTTGCGGTCAGCGCCGAGGAGGCGGCTCGTATCCGCACAGCGGTGCGCATGGCGGATGTGTCGTTGCTCGGCCCCGGCTACCGGGTCGCCGACGAGGGCGATGTGCCCGCGCTGATCGACCTGCTGTCCGATCCGCGTGTGTCCGATCCGATCTATGATCTGCCGCGCCCCTTTACTCATGAAAATATCGCCGGATGGGTCCGCGAGGCACGCGACCGCCAGCACCGCGGTGAGGCGGTGCTCGCCGTGCTCCCCGGTGACGGCGGCGGCATCGCCAGCTATTCCTATTTCACCATCTGGCCCGAGCATTCCGCCGCCGAGATCGCTGGAGCCTACCGCGCCGATGCCCAAAGCCGGGGCACCGGCAAGGCCGGTGCCGCGCGCAGTTTCGGGTGGATGTTCGATCACCTCGGCGTGCAGCTGATCGGCCTGACCGCCGCGCTCGACAATCATCGCTCGGCCCGCGTGATCGAGGCAGCCGGCTTCCGCTGCATGGGCGAACGCGACAGCATCCGGCCGGATGGCAGCCCGCGCCGGTCACGCTACTGGGAACTCACTCGCGAGGAATGGCACCAGATGCACGCCCTCAGAAGCTGAATTGTAGCGACAGCCAGCCCTTGGTGGTATCGGCACCAAAGCCGTCTGACGCGTAATGGGCAAACTTGCCGAGCAGAACGAGATTGGTGCGGATCGGGTAGACCGCCAGCAGATCAAGCTCCTGCCCGTAAGCCGCATCGCGCCGCGTCGCGGCAAAATCATGCACGATCGCACGCAGGGTTAGGCCCTTCAAAGCGCCGCCTGCAAACTTGTAGCCGACCTCGCCATACAGATCGCGCAGGCCATCCGGCGGGGTGACGAGGAACTTGTCGGCCCAGCCGTTGAAGGCGTGGAGCGTCGCCAGCGGGGTCTGCAAGGCCGCCGCGCCATTGCCCTCCAGCCGCTCCAGCCCCGCCTTCACCGTCCAACCGCCGATTGCCACGCCCGGCTCGATCAGCAGGTAATCGAGCGCGAAATTGGCGGGATTGGCCGCATGATCGGATTGCCGTGCATATTCGGCGGCGTAGAGCACCTTTGCGCCCTTGGCCAAGGGTTGATCGCCGATCAGCCGCACCCCCAAGGTGCGAGACGAACTGCCGGGGTGCGACGGAATGTCGAGCCAGAAGCCATAGGCCGACACCGTGCCGATCGGGCTGCCCGAATAGGCGATCCGCGCTGCATTGATATCGTTGTCGCGGAACACCCCTTGCGGCGAATCCTCGCCGAAGATCCGGTCGACCCGCCAGGCGTTGAAATAGTCGATCGACACGCCCTTGGCCGGGCGCAGCGTCACTTGCGCCAGATCCAGCGTCTGGTCGTTCTGCCGCCAGTCGACCGAGCCGATCCAGCGCTGGTTATCGAGATTGACCGCCCGCCGCCCCGCAGCGAGCTCGACCGCGGCATGGGGCTTCCAGCGGATAAAGGCCTGATTGAGCTGCACCGATTCCGGATCGGCCACCACCGGAAAGGCGACCTTGCCGTTGACCGTATCGTTGTAATCCTCCGGCCCGAGCCGGACGATCCCCTCGCCTTCGACCTGCAGGCTGAAACCGCGCCACTCGCCCAGTTTGAAGCCGGCGCGGATCCGCAGCGTCGAAGCGGCAGCGTCTTCTGGCAGGCCGTCCTGATCGACCACTTCGAGCCGGTAACGCAGATCGGCATAGGGATCGAGTGTGACGGCGTCAGCTTCAGGTGGCGGCGCGGTTTCGGCTTGCGCGGCAACCGGCACTGCCAGGGCGACGACGAGAGCGAGCAGGGGGAGCGATGCCTGATTCATGCTGCCTGAAATACCCTTGCGTCTGGCATCGTAATTGACCTGCATCAAGGATGGTGCACTGTCAGGGGACTAGATCACCGTACATGGACATAGACTGGTTCACTCTCGCCCGCGTGGCGCATGTCGCTTCGGTGGTTGGCTGGATCGGCGGGGTGTGGTTCGTCACCTTCGTGGTGATGCCCGCCATCGCCCGAAGCGAAGCGCCCGCAGCGCGCCTGTCCGCGTTCCACCGCATCGAGCAGGGCTTTGCCCCGCAAGCGCAATTCTGGGTGCTGCTGGCGGGCGTATCGGGGTTCTGGATGACGTGGGAGGCCGATCTTTGGTGGCGCTTTGCTGATCCGGCCCTGTGGTGGATGCACGCAATGCTGGGTTTGTGGCTGGTGTTCGCGCTGATGCTGTTCGTGGCCGAGCCGCTGGTGCTGCACCGGCGCATGGCCCATTCGCCCGATCCGGCAGCTGACTGGCAACGCATGGTTTGGGTGCACCGCGTGTTATCGGTGTTCGCACTAGTGACGACGTTAGGCGCGATGGCCGGAGCGCACGGGCTGATCTGACCGCATTCAGGAAGAAGCAAGCGCCGGCTCGGCGGCATCTTTCCAGGTCGCCACTGTGCGCGGCTCGACATTGCCCGCCTGCTCGGCCAACCGCGCCAGATCGTGCAGGATGATGCAGGATCGTCCGCGCGTGTCGATAATCCCTTCCTCTCTCAGCTCGGTGAGCTGGCGACTGACGGTCTCGATTGTCAGGCCGATGCTCTCCCCGATATCGCGGCGCGACATGGGCAGGTCGACGCAGCCGGGCTCGCCATCGGGACACTCAAGCCGCTCCGCCATGCCAAGCAGGAACCCGGCCACCCGTTCGCGGGCGGTCTTACGACCAAGGTTTACCGCCTTGTCGCGGCAGCGGAATAGCGCGGTCTGGGTGCGTTCGAGCAGCGTGCGCATGATCCGCGGACTGGCTGCAGCGCGGCTATAGAACGCCGGCGCCGGGAATAGCGTCAAGGCGCTGTCGCACAGGCCGGTGACCATATGGCGGTGCAGCCCCTCTGGCGGGACCGAGAAAATATCTCCGCCAAAGTGGAACGCAACAATCTGGTGCCGCCCGCGCGATGCCAACGCGCTCAGCTTGGTCGCGCCTTCGGTCAGAAACACCAGCGTGGCGGCATCGGGATCGGTTTCGACCGTCTGCCCGCGCTTGATCTGCACCTGCGAGACCAGCTCACCGAGGCTACGCCCGAGTTCGCTCCCGGGCTCGATCCCGAAAGTGGCACGCAGGAAAAGGTTATACGAGCCGGGATTCGCCATGGCAGCCTCGCACAGAAATTTCGATGATCAGCTGATGGCCGCCTGACGCGAAAGTCGCCTTGATATAAATCAATGCCAACGCGGCCGCAGCTTGCTTACAAAATTGTCAGTAGCAGAGGGAGCGTCATCACCAATGCCGATGATCATCTATGTCGAACACGACGGCACGGCGCATACAGTCGCCAGCCCCGTTGGCATCAGCCTGATGGAAGCAGCCACGATGCACAAGGTGCCGGGGATCGAGGGTGATTGTGGCGGCTTCTGCGCCTGCGGAACCTGCCATTGCTATGTGGCTTCCGATGACGCGACGCGCCTGCCCGAAATGCACGAGCTGGAACGCGCAACGCTCGACTTTGCGCATGACGTGGACTCTCGCAGCCGCTTGTCGTGCCAGATCCCGGTCACGCCGGCGCTCGACGGAATCATCGTCCATCTGCCTGCGCGCCAATATTGAACATCCAGCCACACCAAGGGAGAGAGCGATGAAACTGGCTAAAGAAGGTAAACCGGCAGACACCCTGCCACACTGGCTCAAGGGCAAGGCGCCCGACGACATCTATCGCAGCCCGCTCGAAATCGCCTGGACCTTCGATTACCTGATGTCGGGCGACAAGATCGAGGATCTCTACCGCCGCGCCAAGCAGGACCAGTGGAACAGCGACGAGCGCCTGCCGTGGGACATGGCGGTCGATCCGTCGAAGCCGCTGATCAATGACGAGCAGGACATCTATCACCGGATGCCGTTCTTCCGGAAGCTGTCGAAGTCGCAGCAGGAACGCTTCACCGCCCATTCGACCGCGCAGATGCTGTCGCAATTCCTGCACGGCGAACAGGGCGCGCTGATGACGGCGGCCTGCGTGACCCATTCGGTGCCCGATGCCACCGCCAAGCTCTATGCCGCGACGCAGACGATGGACGAAGCGCGCCATGTCGAGGTGTTCGCGCGTTACTGCGACAAGGTGGCGATGGTCTATCCGATGTCGGGCTGGCTCAAGCAGTTGATCGACGCCACGCTGAAAGCAGATCGCTACGAGAAGATCATGATCGGCATGAACATGATCGTCGAGGGCCTCGCGCTGGGCGCCTTCAACAACATGTACCGTTCGACCCAGTGCGAGTTGCTCAAGCAGCTGACCTTCAACGTGATGCGCGACGAATCCCGCCACGTGTCGTTCGGCCACGCCTATCTCGCCCCGGTGATCGGGGCTCTGGCCGAGGACGAGGTGGAAGATCTGGCCGATTTCGCCTTCGAGGCGGTGAATATCCTCGCCTTTGCCGGAACTGCAGGCACGATTGCCAGCCGGATCGATCCAGGCTTCATGCTGGTGCTGGAAAATTGCGAGATCGACGCGGATGATTTCTTCACCGGGCTCAGGGAGGCTGAACAGCTCGGCATCACCCGGCAATTGCCGCCGGGCCAGATCCACTCGCTCGAACACCTGATGCTGCCGGCGCTGGCCCGCGTTGGCCTGCTCACGCCGCGGGTGCGCGGCCGTTACGAGGAGGTCGGCATTCCGCTTACCGAAGACCCGCGCATCCTCCACGCAATGGAAGGCGGCCACCCGATCGCTGCCTGACACGCAAAGCTCCGTTCACTCCCGTCCCTCCCGAAGGAGTGACCTTTCCGCCTCCTGGCCCTTGGGTCAGGGGGCGGCCTTGTATGTTGTGCAAAGGTCGCCGCGTCGTAGGAAAAATCGCGTCACGGGTAGCCCGATTGACGAATGTCAATCCATATCCCTGACGCCACTCTATAAGGGTTCACCACTAGATGATGTGGTCCAGCTACCAATCATGCCACAAAATGTTAGGGAGTAACTTGCCATGCCGTCCACTGCCGCCGCTGATAGCATCGCTGTGCTGCGATCAGCGCCTTCCTCCGGTCGCACCATCGATTGCGGCGCAACGATCGATGAATATATCTCTGGCGCAGACTGGCGGATCAAGGCCAACGCCAATGTCGGCTATTCGCACGCTGGCCTCGTCAGCAACGTCGCGGGCAAGGTCATCGCCAACTACTGGCTCGATCAGGTCTACGCACCCGAAGAAGGCCTCGCCCACCGTCAGGGTGACATCCACATCCACGATCTGGACAGCCTCACCGGCTATTGCGCTGGCTGGTCGCTGAGGGCGCTGCTCAATGACGGTTTCAACGGAGTGGCAGGCCGGGTGTCCTCGCGCCCGCCGCGCCATTTCCGCGAGGCGCTGGGGCAGATGGCCAATTTCCTCGGCATCCTGCAATCCGAATGGGCCGGCGCGCAGGCTTTCTCCAGCTTCGATACCTATCTGGCGCCCTATGTTTTCCGCGATAATCTGAGTTTTGCCGACATCAAGAAGGCGATCCGCCAGTTCGTTTACAACCTCAACGTGCCCGCGCGCTGGGGGCAGTCACCCTTCACCAACATCACGCTCGACATCACCGTGCCCGAGGACCTGCACGATCTTTACCCCACCGCGCATGATCGCCACCTCTTTGCCGGGCTGGATGACGCAGCCCTGCTCGACCGCGCCCGCCAGCGCGATCTCGGGCTGCGCAGTCTGGAAGACCTGACCTTTGCTCATTTCGCCCCCGAGATGGAGCAGATTGTGATCGCCTATTACGAGATCATGACCGAGGGCGATGCCACCGGCCAGCCCTTCACCTTCCCGATCCCCACTGTCAACATCACCGAGGATTTTGACTGGGACAGCCGTGTGGCCAGCGCGATCTTCGACAATGCCGCCAAGGTCGGATCGTCATACTTCCAGAACTTCATCGGCAGCCAGTATCTGCGTGATCCGGTCACCGGCGAGCGGCGTCCCAATCCCGAAGCCTATGCGCCGGGCGCGGTGCGTTCGATGTGCTGCCGCTTGCAGCTTGACCTGCGCGAATTGCTCAAGCGCGGCAACGGACTGTTCGGTTCTGCCGAGATGACCGGATCGCTGGGTGTAGTGACCATCAACATGGCGGCGCTTGGCTATCGGTTCAAAGGCGACATTGTTGGGCTGATGGCCGAACTCGACCGGCTGATGGACATCGCCAGTTCCACCCTGGAGAAGAAGCGCGCTTTCGTTCAGGGCCTGTATGATCGTGGGCTCTATCCCTATACCGCGCGCTACCTGCCGTTCTTGCGCAACCATTTCTCGACCATTGGGGTCAACGGAATGAACGAGATGGTGCGCAACTTCACCGGCGATGCCGCCGACCTGACCGTGCCTAACGGCATCGAAATGGCGCTCGCAATTCTCGATCATATGCGCGGGCGCCTCGTCGGTTATCAGCAGCAGACCGGCAACCTCTACAACCTCGAAGCCACACCGGCAGAAGGCACCACCTACCGGTTTGCCAAGGAAGACCGCAAACGCTTTCCCGACATACTGCAAGCGGGAGGCGGCGAGAATATCTACTACACCAACAGCTCGCAAATTCCGGTCGATCATACCGAGGATCCGTTCGAAGCGCTGGAATTGCAGAACGATCTGCAATGCAAATATACCGGCGGCACGGTTCTGCACCTCTACATGAGCGAGAAGTTGTCGAGTGGCGACGCCGCACGCGGGTTCCTGCGCACGGTGCTGACCCGCTATCGCCTGCCCTATGTCACGCTGACCCCGGTGTTCTCGGTGTGCGACACCCACGGCTATCTAGCGGGCGAGCAGCCCGAATGCCCTCAATGCGGCAAGCACACGAAGGTCTGGACGCGGGTGATGGGCTATTTCCGTCCGGTCGACAGCTTCAACAAGGGCAAGGTCGGCGAACATCGCCAGCGCCGTCACTTTACCGAGGACGCCGCAATGGTGGAGGACCTGTTTGGCCACGATAGCTGACAACGAACGGCGCGAACGCAGGCGGGCGCGGCGGGCCACCCCGTTCCACGCGATCACGCCCTTCACCCTGCTCGACTTTCCCGGCCGCAGCGCCTGCATCCTGTGGGTGGCGGGGTGCAACATGCGCTGCGGTTACTGCCACAACCCCGACATTGTGCTGGGAAAGGGAACGCTGAGAGAGCACGACGCACTGGCGTTCCTGCGGCGACGGCAGGGGCTTCTGGACGGGGTGGTGCTGTCCGGCGGCGAGGCGACCACCTGGCCCGATCTGGGCGACTTTGCGGGCCAAGTGAAAGCGATGGGATTCGCGGTCAAACTTGATACTAACGGGTTGCGCCCCGATGTGGTCGCCCAGATGCTGGATCGCAGGCTGATCGATCATGTCGCACTCGACTACAAGGCACCACCGGAACGGTTCCGCGCTGTCACCGGCACTGTCGCCTTCCCCCGCTTCGCCCGCACGCTCGATCTGCTGTGCGGACAGGATCGAGTGACGTACGAAGTGCGTACGACCGTCCACGACGCGCTGCTGGACGAAGGTGACATTCTGGCGATCGCAACCGACCTCGCGCGGCGCGGCTATCGTGGGAGGCTGGCGGTGCAGCAAGCCGTTGTCGAAAACGACCGCCCGCTGCTCGGCTCGCTGCCGCCTCAAAGTCGTAGGCTTGATCGGCAGTGGCTCGCAGCCCAGACAAACCTGGGACTCGAGTTCAGATAGAATTTACCGCTCAGTCACTTGGCCACAAAAAATACTCTCGTGCCGGCCGTGCATCGAACAGTCGGGTCTAACGCTAGGCCCATTGCGTCGGCCCTGCCCAGCCACTGCGGTGAACAAATCTTGATCTCGATCGCACCTTTCCGTCAGCCCTTCAAAAAGGTGCGACTCCGGGGATCGCAAATCATCCTCATCATGGCCAAATGTGACTGAGTGACTGAAGCTCTTGCTGTGGCCTGCTCAGCATTCTAAACCCTCGGTGACGGGGCGAAGCAACCTCCCGTTCAGGCCGAGAAAAGCCCAAGAGTTGCCTCGTAGCCTTGCCGTTGTTGGCGAGGCCATCCGTGCGAGGTCGTCTTGGCGTCATCGGTTCTCACACCCTCTATTACCTTCACCGACCTGCTGCGGGCGTTTACCCGCATCGGGCTGCTCAGCTTTGGCGGGCCTGCTGGGCAGATCGCGCTGATGCACCGGGAATTGGTGGAAGAGCGCAAATGGGTGGCAGAGGAGGATTTCCTCCACGCGCTCAATTTCTGCCACCTGCTCCCCGGCCCCGAAGCGCAGCAGCTCGCCACATGGATCGGGTGGCGGCTGCATGGATGGCGCGGCGGGCTGGCCGCGGGGCTGCTGTTTGTCATTCCGGGCGCGGCCATCATTCTGGCGCTGTCGGTGCTCTATGCCTTTGCCGCCAATCTCGCATGGGTCGAGGCGCTGTTTCTGGGCGTAAAGGCAGCAGTGCTTGCGATTGTGGTGCAGGCCATGTTGCGGATAGACGTACGTGCGCTCGATACGGGATTCAACCGTGCGCTGTCGGAGGCCGCATAAGTCGGACTCTTCCTGATCGATCTGCCATTTCCGCTGATCGTGCTGGGTTCCGGGGTGATTGGAATGGCGGTCGCAGCGTGGCGCCCTGCCCTGTTGGCGCTGAAACCCACAGCACCCGCTGGCGATTTGCCCGAACGACCATGGCGCAGCACGATCATTTCGGTTGCCCTTTGGGGAGCGGTCTGGGCCGCGCCGATGGTGCTGATTGCGCTGACGCTGGGGCAGGATCACGTGCTGTGGGAAATCGGCGTATTCTTCTCGCAGCTCGCCATCGTGACCTTTGGCGGGGCTTATGCAGTCCTCGCCTATATGGCGCAGGAAGCGGTGCAAGGGTTCGGCTGGCTGAGGCCCGGAGAGATGGCCGATGGACTGGGGCTGGCTGAAACCACGCCGGGGCCGCTGATCCTCGTGACGCAATTTGTCGGTTATCTCGCTGCCTTCCGCGCGCCAGAACCGTTCACGCCATTCGTCGCCGGCTTGCTGGGTGCAGGCCTGACGACATGGGTGACCTTTGCGCCGTGCTTCCTGTGGATCTTTGCGCTCGCCCCGTGGATCGACCGGCTTGGCAACGCCGTGCGTCTGAAGGGCGGGCTCGCGGCGGTAACGGCGGCGGTTGTGGGCGTCATCGCCAACCTCACCGCATGGTTCGCGCTGCATGTGCTGTTTGCCGAGGTCGGCCAGCGCAATTTCGGCCCGCTGCGGTTATACTGGTCAGACCCGGCAAGTTTCGATTGGCGCGCGGGCGTGCTGGTGGCAATCGCCTGCGCACTGGTGTTCGGGCTGAAATGGTCGGTGCTGCGGGTTCTGATGGCCGCGGCGCTGGGCGGCATGGTTCTGGTTTTGGCAATCTGAGGAGGACGACATGAGCATCATCACACGCAGGCAGGCAATCGGCACGGCAGCACTATCGGCCACCGGCATCGCACTGGCAGGAACGGCGAGCGCCGCCTCGGCGCAAGACTCTGCTGCGGCTGCGTCCCGCGCCGGTGCCTTTGCTGGCAAGCACACGCCAAAGCCGCTGCGGTTCGACCCGGCCAAGCTCACCGGCCTGTCCGAGCGGCTGATCACCTCGCACTGGGAGAACAACTACCAGGGCTCGGTGCGCGGGCTTAACACCATCGAAACCCGGCTCGCCGCCGCGATGGCAGACCCGGATTTCCCGCCGGTCGCCTATGCCGGTCTGAAACGCGAGGAACTGCACCGCACCGGATCGGTCGTGCTGCACGAATACTACTTCGATGCTCTGGGAGGCAACGGCAATCCGGCGGGATCGATTTACGAGTACCTTAGCGGCTGGTTCGGTAGCTTCGATGCCTGGGAAGCAGAGTTCCGCCGCACCGCGATGTCGCTGGCAGGGGGATCTGGCTGGTGCATCCTCAGCTACAACCGCCACACCGATTCTTTGCACAATTACTGGGCGTCGGATCATACGCAGGCGCCCGTCAATGGCGCACCGCTGATCGCACTCGATATGTATGAGCACTCCTATCACATGGACTACGGCTCGGCTGCAGCGAGATATGTCGATGCCTTCATGGCCAACCTTGATTGGGAAGTCGTCGAGCAACGCTATCAGGCGGCGAAGGTCTGAACCGTTTTAAACGAAAGCGGCGCTGGAGGGGTCAGGGTTTGATAAAGGCAATGCCCTCCGGCGCACGCGCCACCGGTACGGTGTTGATAATTTCATCGCGCGTTGTGTCGATCACTGTCACGGTGCTGTTGCCGGTATTAGTGACAAACAAAAGTTGTCCACCCTCGCCATAGGAAATGCCGTGGCTACCGGCATCCGGAGCGATGCGGATCGTTTTGACGATGGTGTTGGTGGCCAGATCGATCTTCTGCACCGTGCCGCGCCCGTCTCCGGCAACCCAGGCAAATGCCTGATCGGGGGTAACGGTCACCTGGACCGGCCCCGGCTCGGTCGAAATTCGGGCGACGACCGCAAGGCTCGCCGTGTCGATCACCGCCACTTCGTTGGCGGCGTGGCAGGCAATGTAAACGAAGGCGCCGTTGCGCGTCGCGCTGGCACCCAGCGGCCCGGTGCCGACCGGGATAGTGGCCGCGATCTGCCGTGTTCCGCGATCCACCACCGATACGCTGCGCCCGCCGAAGTTGGTGACGAACAGCTTGTCCCCCACTGCCAGAGCAAAATGCGGCATCATCCCCACATTGACAGTTGCGATCGCCCTGAGTCCCACCGGATCGATGACGGACACTGTGTCGTCAAACTCGTTGGTGACATAGACCTCGCTGCCGTCGGGCGCGAAATAGCTGTGCCGCGGCCCCTCGCCCACCGGCACAGTAGCGATTACTCGATCGGTTGCCGTGTCGATCACCGAGACGGTGTTGTCGTTATTGTTGGTCACCCATGCCCGCGTCTGATCGGGATTGAGCACAACGTTATGATCCTGCACGCCCACCGGAATACTGGCCGTAACCGCGCCGCTTGCAACATCGACAACGCTGATGACCCCGCCAAACCAGGATGTGACGTAGAGCCTGCCCTGCGATGGAACGACCTCGTCGCTCTCGGCCATGAGCGGCTGGGTGGCGACGGCAGCGAGAACTGCAGCAATCATTATCGCCAACAAATACCGATGCATCGACTTCACTCCTCAACTGACGCTTGAATATGATACATTGTGGGAACTGCGCATTGATGAGGGTCAATTCCGCGCCCGATGGGCCTGAAAAATGCAGTGGTCTGCCAGTGGAGCGCCATGATGCTGCTGAGCTGCACCCCGATCCTGGACCACCCGGCTGGGGGCGATCCAGCGTTCCGACGTCACGGCGGGCCATGTGCCATTGACCCGGATAGCAGCGATATCGGCGGTTTGTTGCCGATCGCGCTGTGGGGTCGTACTTCGTTGTAGTCTCTACGCCAAGCCTCGCATTTTCGCTCCGCGTCATCGAGGCTCATGAACCAGTGAGCGTTCAGGCACTCGGCCCGGAACTTGCCGTTGAAGGACTCGATGAACGCGTTGTCGGTCGGCTTACCGGGCCGCGAGAAGTCGAGTGTAACTCCCTTCATGTAAGCCCATAGATCCAGCTCTCGCGAGATAAACTCGCTGCCCTGATCGACCCGGATCGAGGCTGGATAACCCACCTGCGCACAGACGCGCTCCAACACCTCGACCACGTCCGGTGCCCGGAAGCGGAACCGCGGGACAACCGCCGGCGAGTACCGGCTGAACGTATCGACGACGGTGAGGATGCGTAGCTTCGGTCCCGTTGCCAGCTGGTCATGGACGAAGTCCATGGCCCACACATCATTGACCCGGGAGGCCGCGCAGCGGCCTTCCCTCAACTTCGCCTTCACGCGACGCCTGGGCGCCTTCTTGCGCAGCTGCAGGCCCATCTCCTTGTAAAGGCGGTAAACCCGCTTGCCATTGATCTCCCACCCCTCGCGCTTCAGCAACACATGGATGCGGCGATAGCCGTAGCGGACTCGCGTCTCCGCGATCTCCTTGATCCGCCGCTTGAGGTCGGCCTGATCGGTGCCCTTGCCACGATAATGGTAGCTGGATCGCTCCGCCCTGAGCACGCTGCAAGCCCTGCGGATGCTGACTTGCCATGTGCTCCGAACTTCGTCGACCAGCTGGCGCCGCCGATCAGGCCTCAGAGCTTTCGCGAGACGACATCCTGCAACATCGCCTTGTCCAGGCTGAGGTCGGCCACCAGGCGCTTGAGCTTGCCGTTCTCATCTTCAAGCTGTCGCAGTCGCCGCATCTCCGATGGCATCAGCCCAGCGTACTTCTTACGCCAGTTGTAGAACGTCGCCTCGCTGATCCCGGCCTTGCGGCACACCTCGCCGACCGGCGTACCGTCCTCGGCCTGCTTGAGCACAAAGGCAATCTGCGCCTCGCTGAACTTCGATCTCTTCATCACGTACTCCGTATCCTGGCCCTCCGATCATAACTGGAATTTTCCAGCTCAAAACGGTCCAGAATTCGGGATGCAGGTCACTATGCGAACGTATGCGGATCGCACGTGGTAACGTATTCTCTCTGAGAACAGCATCTTAGGCCAGATCCTCGGACGCATACGGACCCACGCGAACCTATGCGGACGCTATTTCCTGGTAGCGGAGGAGGGACTCGAACCCCCGACACGCGGATTATGATTCCGCTGCTCTAACCGGCTGAGCTACTCCGCCCCATGGGCTGGCCGCTTGGCGGCCCCGGCTGGCCCGGCGCAGCAGCGCGGGCAGGCGGCGCATTTAGGGCCGGTGCGGGGCGCGGTCAACGCCCGATTGGCAAATTTATGCCTCGCCCGCCCCGCCCCCGAAATCCACCTCGCCAGCGCGGTTCATCCGCACCACCTTGGCGGCAAGGCTCTGGTTGATCGCCTTGGCAATCACACTGCCCAGTTCGGGCGCTGAACTCGAGAGCTGGCGCAAGGCGTCGCGGTCGAACACGGCAACCCGCATCGCGCTTTCCGCAATCACCGAGGCCGTCGCCCGCTGGCCCGAGACCAGGCTCATTTCGCCGAGGAAGTCGCCCGATCCGCAGGCACCGACCGTGCGATCGCCGACCCGGACCTGCCCCGCCCCGGTGGCGACATAGACCAGCGGTGGCTCACCCTGACCTTCACGGATCAGGACTTCGCCCGGAGCAACGTCACGCCAGCGCATCAGGTCGAGCAGGCGGCGCTGCCCGGACGGCTCCTCCACGCCGAGCACATGGCCGAGCAGCTCGCGTTCTTCCGCCCGCAGGTCACCGGTGCGGCCACGCTGGACCATGATCGCCAGTTGCACCGCGTTGGCCAGCACGAACAGTCCGGTCCACAGGATGACGACCCAGCCGGCACCGCCAAGCACGGCCCAGGCCAGCGCGGCGAGCCCCGCTGCCAGCGCGAGCATGCGCAAGGGCCTGAGCCCGGTCATGACCATCGATGCGACCAGCAGAGCGCCTGCCAGATGGATCAGCCAGTCCATATTTCCCCCTCGCTACCGGTCCTTGCCGCGAAAGGGATACTCCCCCGCCAGCTCCCATGGCCCTCCGCGATAGACGTACAGGCCAAGGCCGCGGAAGGCAAAGGGCCGTGGGCAGACCTCGCGCGCGAGCTCGTCCTGCACCGCCCGCGCGGCGGCGGGCTCGACCTTGTTCTGCACGGTGACATGCAGGCGGGGCCGGTGGCTGTCCTGCGCGGTCAGCAGGCCGTGGAAGCGGCCAGCGATGCGGTCGCGCAGCGCCAGCAATGGCATGCTCTCGATCCGCAAGGCCGTCCCCCGTCCGAGCGACATGACCCCGGCCAGCCTCGCCTCGACCGGGGCAAGCGCGGCTGCCTCATTGGCCAGAACCTGGCGGATTTCACGATCGTGCGCGCGCGGCAGAGCGTGGAACAGCGTCACGTGCGCTTCGAGGTGGTTCCGCTCCGGCGGGAAATGGCGCGTCCGAAGCGCTGTCGCCCAGCGGTGCAGATCGCGGGGCAGCAGCGCGGTCACGATCAGGGGGCTGGACTCCATGGCTATCCCCTATTGCCACGGCTGCGCGAGCAGCAACAGGCTTGCCACGGCCAGCCGGCGTGGGCAGGTTGGCTGCAAACAACGAAACAGGGGAGACCGGGGATGAGCAGGCAGGGATTGAAGGCGAGTGCATGCACGCTCGCATTGGCGGCGGCGCTTGCGATGACCACACCGGTGAGCGCGCAGGACAGTGCCAGCCCCGCATCCGCGACCACCGCCGCAGCGCAAGCGGAAGCCGGGTCCGCCCTGCCCCCCGATGGCACCCGCGACGCCGTTTTCTCCACCCGCGGGTTCATCGCCACCCGTGCCGACCCGGTGATCCGCAAGACCGATGGCACCCCGGTGTGGGATCTCGGTGCCTATGCCTTTGTCGAGGGCGAAGCCCCGCCCACCGTCCACCCCAGCCTGTGGCGGCACATGCGCCACCTGAAGCACCACGGGCTCTACAAGGTCACTGACAACGTATGGCAGGTGCGCGGGTTCGACCTCTCGAACATGACGGTCGTGCGCGGCGAGACCGGCTGGATCGTGATTGACCCGCTGACCGGGGTGGAAGTCGCGAAAGCGGCGATGGAGCTGGTCAACGCGACACTGGGCGAGCGCCCGGTCAGCGCGGTGGTCTACTCGCACAGCCATGCCGACCATTTCGGCGGTGTGCGCGGCGTGATCGACCCCGCGGATGCCGCGGCGGGCAAAGTCGCC
>JAHDXX010000311.1 GCA_023384025.1 Sphingomonadaceae bacterium | reverse complement strand
GCTGTCGAGCCAGACCGCACGGGCCGCCTTGAGCAGGGCATTGGTGCCCAGCACATTGGTATCGATGAACACGTCCGGCCCGGTGATAGACCGGTCGACATGGCTCTCGGCGGCGAAGTGGACGAGGGTCGAGATGTCCCGCTCGCGCAACAGTTTCTCGACCAGTCCCTGGTCGCGAATATCGCCAACGACGAGCTCGGCCTGCTCGACAGCGGCTATGGTCGAACGGTTGCCGGCATAGGTCAGGCAATCGAGCACGGTGATCCGGTCGCCAGGGTTGTTCCTGGCCCAGTAATGGACAAAGTTTCCGCCGATAAAGCCGGCGCCGCCGGTAACGAGCAGGTTAGGCAAGGCTCAGTTCCTCTTTAAGCATGGACCGCAGCGCCGAACGCCAGTGCACATGGGCATCTGACAGGGCTACCCGGGTGTTCGAGACATCGAGTACGGAATAGGATGGGCGGCGTGCCGGGGTGGGATAGTCGGCAGTCGCAATCGGCATGATCGCAGGCCTGCGTGCCAGCAGCCCGATATTCTCAGCCTCTTCTGCAATCGCAACCGCGAAGTCGTACCAGCTGGCTACACCGGCATCACGGTGATGGTAGATCCCGGCCTCGCCCCGGCTGACCAGCCTCCAGATCGTTTCCGCCAGTCCCGCGGCCCATGTGGGCGAACCGATCTGGTCAGCCACCACCCTCAATTCGTCGCGCTCGCGCATAAGGCGCAACATGGTTCGGACAAAGTTGGCTCCGCCCGCCGCATAGACCCAGGAGGTCCTGACGATAATGGCCCGGTCACCTGCTGCGTCCTCACCTGCCGCTTTCGTGGCACCGTAGACGGACTGCGGATTGCGCACATCGGATGGTTGGTAGGGTCGGCCTTGCGCACCGTCGAACACGAAGTCCGTCGAGACCTGAACCAGTCGTGCGGTTGAACCCGCCAGCGCACGCGCAAATACTGCGGGAGCGGCAGCGTTGACAGCCCGCGCAAGTTCAGGCTCGCTTTCCGCCCGGTCGACCGCAGTATAGGCCCCCGCGTTGATCACGAGATCGGGCTCCTCGCGCGCAACCAGCCGCGCGATCGCATCCGCGTCAGACAGGTCCAGAGCAGCGCGATCAAGCCCGACTGCATCCCACCCGGCCGGAACGCTTTGCAGCAGGGCGCGGCCAAGCTGGCCGCCGACCCCGGTAACGAGAGCCTTCACGGGTAACCTTCAATCTGGGCCAGAGGCGTTCCCGCAGCATCCTTGGCCGAAAGCCGCGGCTCGATCCCTTCCAGAGGCCATTCGATTCCGACTGCCGGATCGTCCCACGCGAGGCTGCCCTCATGCTCCGGCGCGTAGGGCGCGGTGCACTTGTAGAGGAAGTCGGTGTCGTCTTCGAGAGTCAGGAAACCATGTGCGAAACCTTCCGGAACCCAGAACATGCGCTTGTTCTCAGCCGAAAGATGCACGCCAGTCCATTTGCCGAAGGTGGGCGAAGAGCGTCGCAGGTCGACCACCGCATCGAATACCGCACCTCGCGTCACGCGAACAAGCTTACCCTGCGGCTTGGGGTTCTGGAAATGCATGCCGCGCAGCACGCCCTTCTGCGAGCGGCTGTGGTTGTCCTGCACGAAGGTAAGGTCCAGGCCATGCCCGGCGAATACTGCCGCGTTCCAGCTTTCCATGAAGAACCCGCGCTCGTCGCCGAACACCCGGGGCTCGATGATCAGCGGGCCATCGATGTCACATGGTATGATGTTCAAGACGCTTTCCCCTGATCGAGCATGCGCATGAGGTATTCGCCGTATCCCGACTTGCGCAGCGGGGCAGCAATGGCCTCGAGCTCGCGGTCGGTTATGAACCCCTGCCGCCAGGCGATTTCCTCAGGGCAGCAGATCTTCAGGCCCTGGCGCTCTTCCACGATGCGCACATAGGCGGCGGCATCGAGCAACGACGCATGGGTTCCGGTATCGAGCCAGGCAAAACCACGCCCCATCATCTCGACCGAGAGCGCCCCGTCATCAAGATAGAGGCGGTTAAGATCGGTAATCTCCAGCTCCCCGCGTGCAGAAGGTTTCAGCGCACGTGCGCGCTCGACCACCGTATCATCATAGAAATAGAGACCAGTGACGGCGTAATCGGATTTTGGCTTCACCGGCTTTTCTTCGAGCGAGATTGCTCTGCCCGCCCCGTCAAACGCGACCACGCCATAGTCTTGCGGGTTATTGACCTGGTAAGCGAACACGGAAGCACCCGTCTGACGCTGGCTGGCGCTATGCAGCAGGTCAGGCAAGCCATGCCCATAAAAGATATTGTCCCCCAGAACCAATGCACTGGGCGAGCCGCCAACAAAATCAGCCCCGATATGGAATGCCTGTGCCAGCCCATCAGGGCTCGGCTGGACA
>JAHDXX010000310.1 GCA_023384025.1 Sphingomonadaceae bacterium | reverse complement strand
CGCGCACCCATACCGACCTGACCGTCGCGGCGGACCGCAACCCGCCCTATATGCTGATGGGCGACGGTTCGGTGCGTAACTCCTACACCCTGCGCCTGCGCAACATGGAAAGCCGCCCGCGCGACATGGAAGTGGCGATAACGGGTCTGCCCGGCGCGGTCATGTGGACCGACACCGTCGCGCGGGAACAGGCAGCGGAAAAGCTGGTGTTCAACGTGCCCGCCGACGCGATCCGCACCGTCCGCGCCTATGTCGTGGTGCCCTCGGGCGCCGGGGGCGGCGACTTCGCCTTCACCCTCACCTCGCTCGACGAACAGCGCGAAAGCGACACCGTCGAGACCGGCTTCTCAACCCCCGGAGAGCAATGATGACCCGCACTTTCACCGGCAAGCATTTCACCGCGATCATGGTGGTCGGCTTCGGCATCGTGATGGCCGTGAACTTCACCATGGCGCACTATGCCACCAGCGGCTTCAGCGGGGTGGTGGTGGAGAACTCCTATGTCGCCAGCCAGAAGTTCAACACCTGGATTGACGAAGCGCGCGAGCAGGAGAAACTCGGCTGGCATGGCGCGCTGAGCCGCGATGACCAGGCAAAGCTCGTGCTCGATGCCCCCGGCATTCCCGCAGCCGCGCAAGTGCAGGCCGAGCTGCGCCGCCCGATCGGTCGGCACGAAACCACCAATGTGATCTTGCAGGCCGACGGTGCAGGGCGGTTCGTTTCTCCGGAAGCACTCAGCCCCGGTCGCTGGATCGCCCGCATCGTGGTGACGGCTGCGGACCAGACAGTGCGGTTCGAAAGCGAAGTGGGATGAACGCGCTGGCGGGCATTGCCGCGCCGGATACGGCAGGATCGCTGGTCGACAGCCGCTTCACCGTGCCCGGTATGCGCTGCGCCGGGTGTATCGCCAAAGTCGAACGCGGACTGGGTTCGGTGTCCGGCGTGGAAGCGGCGCGGGTCAACTTCTCCGCCAAGCGGGTCGCAGTGCGCCATGATGCCGCTCTCGATCCCCATTCCCTGATCGGCGAGCTGGAGAAGCTCGGCTTCGAAGCCCAGCTCGCCAGCGACAACCCGCTGGCGCAGGATGACAAGGAGACCCGCCAGCTGCTGCGGGCGACCGCGGTGGCGGGCTTCGGCATGATGAACGTCATGCTGCTCTCGGTCAGCGTGTGGTCGGGCGCGGGCGGGGTCACGCGCGAGCTGTTCCACTGGCTCTCCGCGATCATCGCCCTGCCGGTGATCGCCTATGCGGGCCGCCCGTTCTTCTCCTCCGCCCTGATGGCGCTGCGCCACCGGCGCACCAACATGGACGTGCCGATCTCCATCGGCGTGCTGCTGGCAACCGGCCTCAGCCTCTACGAGACCGTGACAGGGGGCGAGCACGCCTATTTTGACGGCGCGACAATGCTGCTGTTCTTCCTGCTGTGCGGCCGCGCGCTCGATGCGATGATGCGCGGGCGCACGCGCGCCGGGATCGGCGCGCTGCTCGGCCGGATGGGGCGCAGTGCCAGCGTGGTCGAAGCGGATGGCACGACCCGCCGGGTCGCCGCCGAAGAGCTGTTTCCGGGCATGGTCATGCTCGTCGCCGCCGGGGAAGCACTTGCCGCCGATGGCGAGGTGATCGACGGGCACGGCGCGATCGACAATGCCATGCTGACCGGCGAAAGCGAGCCCGAACCGGTCGGGCCGGGGCACACGGTCCATGCTGGCAGCGTCAACCTGACCGCGCCGCTGACCGTGCGCATCACTGCCACTGCCAGCGACACGGTCATCGCCGAAATCGCCCGGCTGATGGACGAGGCGGGCCAGTCACGCAGCCGCTATGTCCGGATCGCCGACCGCGCCTCGCGCATCTATGCCCCGGCAGTGCACACGCTGGCGCTGGCGGCTTTCGTCGGCTGGATGATCGCGGGGGCAGGCTGGTACCAGTCGCTGGTGATCGCGATTGCGGTCCTGATCATCACCTGCCCCTGCGCGCTCGGCCTCGCGGTTCCGGCCGCGCAAGTGACCGCCGCCAGCGCGCTGTTGAAGCAGGGCGTGCTGGTGAAGGACGGCAGCGCGCTCGAGCGGCTGGCGCAGGTCGACATGGTGCTGTTCGACAAGACCGGCACGCTGACCATGGGCGAGCCGGTGCCGGACATCACCGCGCTTGATGCCACGCAAAGGGCCGTCGCGCTCGCGCTCGCCGCACAGAGCCGCCACCCGCTTTCGGTCGGCCTGGCAAAGGCGCTGCGCGAGGCAGGTGTGCTTCCTGCCCCGATAGAGCAGGTCAGTGAAACCCCCGGCCACGGCCTTACTGGCATGCTGCACGGCACCGAAGTGGCGCTGGAGAAGCCCGAGCAGGCCGCGCACGGTGTCGCCAGCCAGCTTCGGATCGGCGACACCG
>JAHDXX010000309.1 GCA_023384025.1 Sphingomonadaceae bacterium | reverse complement strand
TGCCTCCGGCGCTCCGGTGATTTCCTCGATCATGGGACTCTATCCGCCAGCGTTCGTAAATCGGATGAAAGAGAACGGCATTGCGTGGTTTGCCACTGTCACGACGGTGGCCGAAGCAAGAGTGGCTGCCGAAGCCGGAGCAGATGTCATTGTCGCGCAAGGCAGCGAAGCCGGAGGTCATCGCGGCGCGTTCAATCATGAACAAGCCGAAAGGCAACAGGTCGGATTGTTTGCCTTGCTTCCGGCCATTGTCGATGCCGTCAATGTTCCCGTCGTGGCGACGGGCGGGATCGGCGATGCGCGAGGCATCACCGCCGCGCTGGGGCTCGGTGCGAGCGCGGTGCAGATCGGCACATGCTTCCTGCGGTGCCCAGAAGCGAAATTGCATCCAGCCTGGGCTGACGCACTGGGCCAGACAATGCCGGAGGATACGGCGATCACCCGCGCGTTCACCGGCAGGCCCGCGCGGAGCATCGCCAACAAATATGTACTGGCGGCCAACGCCCCCGACGCACCGCTGCCGATGCCCTATCCGGTCCAGCGCGAACTCACCGCGCCCATGCGAGCCGAGGCCGCCGCCCAAAGCGACGTGGAGAGGATGCAGCTCTGGGCGGGACAGGCCGCAGCAGTGGGCAAGCCCGTCTCTGCGACCGTCCTGGCGCGTGAGCTTTGGGATCAGGCGTGCGGCGGCTTGTGAGGTAACCTGACTCTGCGGGCGGTGATGACTGCACACACGGCATGTACCGCTGGCTACTTGGCATGTACACTTGCGCTAGAGATACTCAGCCACTTGGCGTTTGAAGCCTTCGATTCAATATGAACAAGACCATGCATCATCCGAACTCGCGCGCCGCCAATGTCCATGTTGGAACAATCGAAGCTTCACCGCGCGGCCCGCTCTTGCGCGATGATGAAGGCGTCGTCTGGCGCCTCGGGTTCGTCGACGATCAGGTGCCCGAAGATTTCGAAGGCAGGGTGAGCATTCGCGGAAAGGTTGTCGATCTTGACCGGATCGATGTCGAGTACTGGGAGCAAATAGAAGGTCGCTGATGCGCGCGCGGAGGTTGCGATCAGTCTGGGTCAATGGATCCGATGCGTTCGCAGCTTGGCTTTAGGCTAGCCCAGATTTGGGCGATGACTTCGCCAAGCGGCACAGCTTCGATACCGAGCGATTCGGTATAGGCTCGCCATTGGGAAACCTTGAGGGGATCATTGACAAAGGCTTCGGTCAGGCCCGGCGGGGTAGATGCAGGGACGGGTGTCTTGCGTCTTTCGAACGTCGCGACAATGGCTGCGTCGAGTGCCTTGGGGTCGACCGTCAGCACGCCTGGTATCGTCCAGAGGTCATAGTAGTCTTTCATGCGCCCGTTCGCGGCGCCCAAGGCAACGATGGCCTGGAACTTCTCGGCCAGAACTGTTTCGGGTGGATAGGCCCTGACATTGGGTATGGGCGCATCAAGTAGAGATGGATAGTCGATGGTGTGACCAGGCTCGGTCAGGGCATCGCCAAGTCCCACATCTATCACGATCGGAATTCTGGCTCTTTCGAGCATCGCGACTGTCTTGAGCCGGAGACCACCGTAAAGGTTTTCTTCGCGGATGGCTGCAGTCGTCAGGTTGCTTGTGTCGAAGGCCAGCCCGTCCCCGGCATCGATTGCCATGATTTCAGTGAAGATCGATACAAGCTGACGTTCATCGATTTCGCCGAATCCCAGAAAATCGGCGTCGCGTGTCGTACGAGCGTCATCACCGGTCCAGACGGTGACCAGCATCCCGCCCTTGAGCACGAACTGGTCGCGGAAGGGCGAGTGTGCGAGCCGATAAATCAGTCGCTCAAGCCCGTAGTTCACCAGAATCAGCCCGAAATCGCGTTGTCGTTCCAGCGAAAGGTTTCGAAGGCGCTGCCGAATTGAAGCGGCGAGGTTCGTGACATTTCTAGCCATTGTGCACCATTGCCTCGAGATAGGGGCGCATGATTTTCCACGCGCCGCAGTCCTCGGCGGCCCGGGCGATCTGCGCCGGGCTGGCCTTGCGCTGCTCAAGTGCATTGCGCAGGCTCTCGATCGCTACCGAACGGTCTACCAGGCGGGGGTTTCGGAATGCATCCGCGAGCGATTTTGGCACTGACTAGGTCGCAACCACTACTCCGGCGACCGTGTGGTGCTCGAGATACGGCTGGCGGAACCGGACGATCCGAACCTTGGGATAATCGACCTTTGGCGACCAGTCTGTTGCGCCAATTGCGATCCAGACCTTGCGAGGCATCTGGTCAGTCAGTCCGTGGAATGCGAGCGCAGAGATCATGCAGATACGGCCCTTGGGGATGCGTTTGGCAGCTTCGGCAAGGGTGATGTCCGGACTGTCGCCGCCAGCGGGAAGCTGGTAGAGGCCCCGCCC
>JAHDXX010000308.1:2014-2401 GCA_023384025.1 Sphingomonadaceae bacterium | reverse complement strand
CGCCCCAGGCGGGGTCGGCCCACTCGGCCGTGATCCCGGTCGCAGCGCCCGCGATGCGGAAGCGCTCGAAGACGTTGCGATGGTTGAAGTGCTCGAGGTAGATGCCGACTGCGGCCGCCTCGGCGAGGCCCGGATGGCCCACCGCCGCGTTCTCCAGCTCGACCGAGCTGATCCATTCGCCGCCCGACTTGATCACGTCCTTGGTCCGGTCGGTCAGCTGCAGCGTTCCATCGGGATGGATGATGCCGACATCGCCGGTGTCGAACCAGCCGTCGTTGTTGGTCGCATCCGCCTCTGCCTTGAAATAGCGGCGGATGATCCACGGGCCGCGGATCTGCAGCGCGCCACTGGTCTTGCCATCGCGCGGCAGCTCGGTGGTCATGTCGT
>JAHDXX010000308.1:0-2001 GCA_023384025.1 Sphingomonadaceae bacterium | reverse complement strand
CAGCTGCACCCCGAAGATCGGGCGACCCTGCATCGCGGTCTTGGCGACCTTCTCGTCGAAGCTGAGCTGGTCCCAGTCCCAGGTCGGCCCGCCGACTGTGCCAATCGGCGACGTCTCGGTCATCCCCCAGGCGTGCTGCACCCGGGTGCCGTTCTTCATCAGCCGTTCGATCATGAACTTGGGCGCGGCCGACCCGCCGATGGTCGCGGCGCGCAAGGGGGGCAGGTCGATCCCTTCCTTGTCGCAATACTGGAAGTGCGCCAGCCACACCGTCGGCACCCCGGCACTGTCGGTCACCCCTTCGCGGATCATCAGTTCGTGCAGCACCGCCGGATCGTTGACCGCGCTGAACACGAACTTGATGCCCGCCATCGCCCCGGCATAGGGCAGGCCCCAGCTGGCGGCGTGGAACATCGGCACCACCGGGAGCATGACCGACGAGGAACTGAAGTTGAACGCGCTCGGCTGCAGTCCCGCGAGCGCGTGCATGACCGTCGAACGGTGCTCGTATTGCACGCCTTTGGGATTACCCGTCGTGCCGCTGGTGTAGCAGATCATGCACGGATCGGTTTCGCCGCCGCTGACCCATTCGAACTGGCCATCCTGCGCCCCGATCCAGTCCTCGAATGCTGGCGCATGTTCGCCACTGTCGTAGCAGATGTAGTGCTCGACCGTGGTCCAGCGCGGCTTCATCCGATCGACGATCGGCTGGAACGCCGCATCGTAGCACAACACTTTGTCTTCGGCGTGGTTGACGATGTATTCGAGCTGGTCGTCGAACAGGCGTGGGTTGACGGTGTGGAGCACCCCGCCCATCCCGGCGACGCCATACCAGCTAACCAGATGGCGCGAATGGTTCATGGCGAGGCTGGCGACCCGGTCGCCTTTCTTCACGCCCAGCGCCTGCAGCGCCTGTGCCATCTTCAGTGCATCGCGGCGGATCCCGGCCCAGTCGGTCCGGGTCTCGCTGCCATCGGCCCAGCGGGTGACGATCTCGCGAGCGCCGGCCTCGCGGGCGGCGTGATCGATCACGGCCGTTACCCGCATGGTCCAGTCCTGCATCGCTCCAAGCATTATCGTGTCCTCTCCTGACGAATCCTCGCAAGGTTCATGCCGAGCAACGCCCGGCTTGGCAATGCGTTGAGCGGAGGGATTTGCCTCAGGCGACGAGGCGCAGGTTGCCGATCCCGCGCCGCACCCCGAGCGAGACATTGTCCACGCCAGGAACTGCCGAGAGGAGCTCTGCAAGATCACCATCGAGTGCGAAGTCCCGCCCGAGCCGCAGCATCGGTTCTTCCTCCGCGCCGGTGCGCAGGCGGACGAGCACTTCGCCATGCCCCGCCTGCCCCGGAGCGAGCGCGAGGCGAAGCTCCTGCAAAGCGCCGACATCGTGCACATCGAGCGTGAGCAGCATCCGCGCGGTCCCGCGCACTTCGTCGAGCGGGCGCGCGCCGCGCACGGTGATCCGGGGCGGCTCATCAGGGCTCGGCGAATCCAGCTCGACCATCAGCAACACGCAGGTCGCATCTTCCGACCAGCGGGTGAAGCTCTCGACCAGGCTTTCCTCGAAACAGGCAGCGCTGAACTGGCCGGTGTGATCGGAAAAGTCGGCGCGGATGAAATCCTTGCCCTTGCGCGTCTGCCCCTTGCGCGCGTTCTCGACCATGGCCGCCATGACCGCCTGCGTGCGCCCTTCGCCCGAGGCACCGCCCTCCATCAGGCTCTGGTATGTCCGCGCGCCATTGGCCGAGGCGACCTGCCAGTGCTGCTGCACCGGGTGGGCGGAGAAATAGAAGCCGAAGTTGTCGCGTTCCTTCGCCATCCGCTCCAGCCGGGGCCATTCGGCGGCTTCGCGCAGCCGCAGGTCATCCTGGGCGGAATCATCACCACCGAACAGGCCGGCCTGCCCGCTCTCACGCTCGCGGGTGGCAGCATCGGCAACCGCCAGCAGCAGGTCGATATTGGCATGGAGCCGCGCCCGGTCAGGGTCGAGCGCGTCGA
>JAHDXX010000025.1:19224-20411 GCA_023384025.1 Sphingomonadaceae bacterium | reverse complement strand
CGATGAAGCGACAGCGGTGCTGGCGGGCGACTCGCTGCATGCGCTTGCGTTTGAGATTCTCGCGGACCCAGCGCTGGCTGGCGATCCGTTCACGCGTGCCGAGCTGGTGCTGACGCTTGCTGCGGCGAGCGGCAAGGACGGGATGGCCGGTGGGCAGATGATGGACATGATGGCCGAAGGTTCGGATTACGACCTGCACACCGTCACCCGCCTGCAGCAACTCAAGACCGGCGCGCTGCTCGCCGCATCGGTGGAGATGGGGGCGATCCTTGGCCGGGTCGCGCCAGAGGGCCGGGCGCACTTGCGCGCCTATGCCCGCGATATCGGACTTGCTTTCCAGATTGCGGACGACCTGCTCGACGTCGAAGGCGACGCGGAGTTGGCCGGCAAGGCGCTGCGCAAGGACGAGAGCCAGGGCAAGCAGACCTTTGTTACCCTGATGGGCGTGGATGGTGCAAAAACGCAGGCCCGCGCGCTGGTTGATCAGGCAGTCGGGCACCTGTCGAATCACGGCAGCGAAGCCGACCTGCTGCGGGCGCTGGCCCGGTATATTGTGGAGAGGGACCACTGATGAGCCAACGCATCGGCATCTACCCGGGCACGTTCGATCCGATCACGCTTGGCCACGCGGATATCATCCGGCGCGGCAGCAAGCTGGTCGACAAGCTGATCATCGGTGTGACCACCAATCCGAGCAAGAACCCGATGTTCGGCACGGACGAACGTCTTGCCATGGTCGAGCGCGAGGTAGCGACACTTGGGCTCGACAATGTCGAGGTGGTCGGGTTCAACGCGCTGCTGGTCAAGTTCGCGCGCAAGCAGGGCGCGAACGTGCTCATCCGCGGTCTGCGCGCGGTCGCCGACTTCGAGTACGAATACCAGATGGCGGGGATGAACCAGCAGCTCGACCATTCGATCGAGACGGTGTTCCTGATGGCCGATGTTTCGCTGCAGCCAATCGCCTCCAAGCTGGTCAAGGAAATCGCCCTGTTTGGCGGCGATATCACGCCCTTCGTCAGCAAGGCGGTGTGCGAGGATGTGATCGCGCGGGTCGAGCAGAAGGGGCGACTGGGCGATTACTGAGTGCGGCGGCCTGCCCAAGCTATTCATTGAAGTGTCAGCCACCGGCGGCTAGACCGCTGCCTCGTTACCCCCAAAGACAGTACGGGATATTCATGTTCAAAGCC
>JAHDXX010000025.1:0-19214 GCA_023384025.1 Sphingomonadaceae bacterium | reverse complement strand
CCTGATTGCCGCTGGCGCGCTTGCCGCGCTGGTTGCCTCCCCCGCCATCGCCCGCGCCGAGGAAGAGGCGGCCCCGGTCGCGCCCAAGGTCTACCAGCCGGTCAACTTCGACATTGCGCAGGATCCCGAGAACGTGCTGCTGCTCGACCTGTCGAACGGCAAACGGGTCGCCATCCGGCTGATGCCTGACTGGGCGCCCGGCCATGTCGAACGGATCAAGCTGCTTGTTCGCCAGGGGTTCTATGACGGGATCATCTTCCACCGTGTGATCGAAGGGTTCATGGCCCAGACCGGCGACCCGACCGGCACCGGGCGTGGTGGGTCCGAGCTCCCCGACCTAAAGGCCGAATTCAACCCGATGCCGCACCTGCGCGGCACGGTTTCGATGGCCCGCGCGGCGTCAGATGACAGTGCGAACAGCCAGTTCTTCATCGTGTTCTACCCGCGCTTCAGCCTCGACAAGAAGTACACCAATTTCGGCCGGGTCATTTCCGGGATGGACGCAGTCGACGAGATCCAGCGCGGCGAGCCGCCGGCGAACCCGACCCGGATCGTCCAGGCATCGGTCGCGGCGGACAACAAGCCGCAACGTTTCGCCCCTGCGCCGAAGGCCGAGGAAGCGATCTCGCTCGACGATCTCAACGCTCCGATCAGCCAGTAAGCTTTCCCGATGAAAGTCGACCTGTTCGACTTCGAGCTGCCGCAGGACCTGATCGCGCTGCGCCCGGCGGTGCCGCGCGATGCTGCGCGGTTGCTCCATGTCCTTTCGAGCGGACCGTTCGGCGACCGGACGGTACTAGACCTTCCCGAACTGCTTCAACCCGGTGACGTGCTGGTGTTCAACGACACCCGGGTCATCCCGGCGCAACTGGAAGGCACGCGGGGAGAGGCGCGGATCGGCGCAACCTTGCACAAGCGGCTCGATTTGCGCCGGTGGCAGGCCTTCATCCGCAATGCCAAGCGGTTGCGCGAAGGGGACCGGATCGCATTCCCCGCGGGGGTCAGCGCCATCGCCGAAGAGCGTCATGCCGATGGCAGCTTCACGCTCCGCTTCGAAGGCGACGAGCCGGTCGAGGTCCTGCTGGAGCGGGCGGGGCAGGTGCCGCTGCCACCCTATATCGCGGGCAAGCGCTCGATCGACGAGCAGGACCGCGAAGATTACCAGACGATGTTCGCGCGCGAGGATGGCGCCGTTGCTGCGCCGACTGCCGCCCTCCATTTTACGCCGCGGCTGATCGAAGCGCTCGATGCGCGCGGAGTGGTGCGCGAAACGCTGACGCTGCACGTCGGGGCAGGCACGTTCCTGCCGGTCAAGGCAGACGATACCGAAGATCACCAGATGCACAGCGAGTGGGGGCGGATCGAAGCTGCCACAGCTGACCGGCTCAATGCCGTCAGGGCCAGCGGAGGACGGATAATTGCGGTCGGCACCACCAGCCTGCGCCTACTGGAAAGCGCAACCACAGAGGATGGGGTAATCCGTCCCTTTGCCGGAGACACCGACATCTTCATTACCCCGGGGTACCGTTTCCGAGCGATCGATGGCCTGATGACCAACTTCCACCTGCCCAAGTCGACCCTGATGATGCTGGTCAGCGCCCTGATGGGGCGCGAGCGGATGATGGCGGCCTACCACCATGCGATCAATGCCGGGTACAGGTTCTACAGTTATGGTGATTCCTCGCTGTTGCTCCCGGGCGGTGACTAAAGCCTGATCGCGTGGTATGGGCGCCAGCGAAGAGAGGGAGAAGCCGATGTCACCCAGAAGCATGCTCGCCGGAGCCGCAATCGCCATCAGCCTCGGGCTGGCCGCGCCGGTTGCCGCACAATCGACGGTGGTACGGGCCAGTGGTCCGTCCGTTGCGGAGTTCCCCGTTGGCAAGAAGCTGGAGGGTGGTTCGCGCGTTGTGCTGGAAGATGGCGACACGGTGACAGTGCTCGACAGCACCGGCACCCGGGTCCTCAAGGGGCCGGGCCGGTTCACCATCGGCGGACGCAAGGCGAACGAGCGCGATGTGCTGGGAACTTTCATCACGCGTCGGGCCAGCCGGGACAAGGTGCGGCTCGGCGTTGTGCGGGGCGATGTCGGCCAAGAAGGGCCGGTGCCTGCGCCGACTGTCTGGCTGCTCGAATGGGGCCAGGCCGGGCCGTTCTGCCATTCCGGTCAGGGCCGACTGTTTGTCTGGCGTCCGGACAATCGCGGGGCTGCGCGCCTTTCAATCAAGGCGAACGAAGGCACGGCGACGACGTCGCTGGCATGGGAAGATGGCAGCCGGATTGCCGCCTGGCCGCAGGAACTCGCCCCGATTGACGGCTCGTCGGGCTATACCATCGCGCTGGAAGGCGGGCAGGAGCAGTTCGACATCAGTTTCGTCCGTCTGGCCAGCGAACCGCAGGACGTGACCGAGCTGGTATCGGCGCTGTCCGCGAACGGTTGCACGGGCCAGATCGAGCGGCTGATTGCGGCCGGTGGCGGAGAGGATGACGGGGCTGCGGCCGAGTAGCCCCGCCGATCGGTAGACCTGCGCCTGTGCTCAGGCGACCAGCACGTAAGACGCTGCGCCCGGTGCCCGGCACATCTGCTTGGTCACGCGGGTCTCCTCGCCCTCGATGATCGCGACATCGGTGATCGTCAGGCATTTCTTGCCGTTGGGTGCCGAATCCACGGCGGCAATGGTCGATGATCCGCCGACACCCTCACGGGTCGGGCTGGTCCATTCGGCTTTCGCGCCGACTTCCTCGGTTGCCAGTACGGTGACGGTCGCCTGGGTCGCGGCCTCCTGTTCCTTCTCGTCCAGCTTGCAGGCAATTTCGCCGACCAGAATGCCGGAAAAGCCGGTCAGCAGCGCTGAACCAGTCCGGCCGAGCCCGCCGAACGAGCCTGCCGCGCTGCCGAGGAAGCTGCCGAGTGCGGAGCCACGCTTGCGGGCGCGTTTGCATGAGGCATCCTGCGCCTGCTTGCCGCTGCCGGTTGGCTTGCGCTTGCCTTTTGCCTTTTCGTCGCCGCGCGACGGCTCCGCCTTGTCCGTCTTTCCCGCCGCAGCTTCTTCCTGCATTTCGGCGAGCGCGATGCGGTTCATTTCCTTCACTTCATCGGCAAAGCGAACGGTTGGGTCGCCATACGTGCCGCAGCCGGTGTTGAAGCAGAACCGGTCTTCAAGGTAGGCCCGATCCCCGGCGTAGCGGGTTTCGGCGGCGCGCGCCTGGGCCATGTCGGCCCCGTCAGGATTGGCGCGGCCATAGCGGGCAAGCATCTCGTCGTAGAAGGCGTTGGAGCTGGCGGCACGATAGGCCGTTTCCGGCACCACCACCTCGGTGTAAAGCCGGGTCAGCTCGTTCTGGTAGTCGATCATCGACTGCCGGTGCGGCAGCAGCACGTTGAGGTAATAGGTATCGATCGCGACGGTGCAGGCATTGATCAGGTCTGACCGGTCGAGATAGTTGGCGCCCTCGCGATAGGCTTCGCGGCATTCGGGATAGGGCGTATCCGGCAGGCTTGGAACTGCCGGGAAAGCGGGCAGGGCGGGTTCCGGGCTCTGGTCATAGGGGCTAGGCTGGGGAGCTTGTGTTTCCGCGTTTTTACCCGGTTCGGATGCCTGGGTGAAAGCCCCTGCATGCGATGCTGCGAGCGCCAGTGCGGCTGCCGTTACCTTGAGTGACCTGTTCATGCCCCGACCCCGTTTTTCGCGCCGTCATTCTGCGTTGGCGACATTGTATTTCAGTGCCTCTTCCGGCGTGAGGCATCGCCTGGTCGAGCGATCATCGCCCGATCCGGCAACAGCTTTCTGACGGTACATCACGTCCGTCAGCAGTTCGCGCGAGACCCCCATCCTGATCAGGAAGTCGTTGTCCTCGGTCGCCAGCAGTGCGCTTTCCTGCTCGATATCGCCGATCAGCTCGATTGCGGAATCGGTCCCTTCCTCCAGCGTCATCTCGATTGCGTCGCGCTGGCCGGTCACGGTGAACATGTGGACCATAAAATTGCCGCCCGGCTCGACGATGCGGGCCGGCGCGCCCATGAACACGAAGTTGCAGGCGCTGAAGCAGGTCCAGCCATTGGGAATGCGGCTGATGAGGAAGCGTTTCGACTGGCGGATCACGCGACCCGCTTCATTGCCGGCGCGGGCATTGCCGCCGGGCGAACGGAACCAGATTTCCAGTGCATCGGGATTGGCATCGAGCGCGGCCTTGAGCCGCTCGGGCAATCCGGTGTCAACGGCACCTTCGGCCAGCAGCACCTTGGTATCGTTGATCAACACCGGGGTGATCTCCATCCGCTTGTTGTCGGACCAGTTGGGTGCGGCAGGGCAGGTGGGGTTCATCGGGTCCATCTGCGGGGCATCCGCAGCTACGAGGCCCAGCGCCAATGGCAGCACCGCCAGTCTGGCTACCCTGCGTCGCACAACTTCGCTCCCCTCGTACTTCCCGTGGACGAGCCTAGCTGGACGAAGCGACCCTGCCAAGCTTACCGGTCAGTCGTGGTGGCTGCCTTTGGCGTGGAACCGAAGAACAGAGCGTCTGTATCCAGCAGCTCGTCGATCAGGGCCGGCTCTGCCGGCAACCGTCCGTCGAGCATCAGCATGGCGATACCGTGGGCGATGGCCCAGGCCTGATGCGCCATGCGCTCGGCGGCCACCGGATTGCCGGTCAGTTCGAGCGTCATTTCGGAAAGCAGGTCGCGCGCCAGATCGTTCTCGCGTGTCTCGAAATCCGCCGGATTGCCCTGGGAGAACATCAGGCGGAACAGGGCGGGGTGCGCCAGGGCGAAGCGGACATAGGCCCGGCCGGACGCGGCAAAACCCTTCGCGCCGCCGCCTGCGGCCTGTGCGGCGGCGGCCTGGCTCTCACCCAGCTGGCGGAGGCCTTCCCCGGCCAGGGCGGCGAGCAAGGCGCGTTTGTCGGGGAAATGGCGGTAGACCGCAGTGGCCGACACGCCGACGGTCCGGGCCAGCCCGCGCAGTGAAAGCGTGGCCCCGTCCGGCCCCTCCAGCGCGGACAGGCCTGCCCCGATCAGCGCGGTGCGCAAGTCACCATGGTGATAGCTTTCGGCTGATGTTGACACTGTTACCTTCGGCGCTATGTTAACGGCGTTGACTTTATAGGAAGGGCGAGTCGGCAATGGCAAGCGTAATCGAGAAAACCATTCGCAAGGCAGTGACTCCGGCGATCATGGCAGTGGCCGGGATGAACCGCGCACGGCTGCCTGACCCGGAGGAAAACCCGTTCCTCACCGGGATCCACACCCCGATGCGCGGCGAGCAGACATTGGAAGACCTGCAGGTCACCGGAACGATCCCGGCCGAGCTGGACGGGCGCTATGTCCGGATTGGCCCCAATCCATATGGTAACCCGGGCAAGGGGCATCACTGGTTCACCGGCGACGGGATGGTCCACGGCGTACGCCTGCGCGGCGGAAAGGCGGAATGGTATCGCAACCGCTTCATCCGTTCGCAGGAGCTCGAGCGCAAGGGTGGCCCTGCTGCTGCGCCCGGGCCGCGCAACGGTGCGCGCGACGTGGTCAACACCAATGTCCTGGGCGTGGGCGGCAAGATCATGGCGCTGGTAGAAGCAGGGTCGTACCCGGTGGAGCTCGACGGCAATCTCGAAACGGTCGCCTACAGCAATTTCGGCGGCGGGCTCGCCAGTTCGTTCACGGCCCATCCGCACGAGTGCCCGGAGACGGGCGAGTTCCACGCGATCTGCTATCTTGGGGAGGATCCCTCGACGATCCGCCACGTTGCGCTCGACCGGACCGGCGCTGTGATCCGCGAGCTGCCGATCACTGTGCCCCACGGCCCCTCGATCCACGATTGCGCGCTGACCCGCAATTACGTGATCATTCTCGACCTGCCGGTGACCTTCTCGATGAAAGCGCTGATGGCCGGGCACCGCTTCCCCTATCGCTGGAACCGCGAGCACAAGGCGCGGGTCGGCCTGTTGCCGCGCCAGGGCGGCGCAGACGAGATCGTGTGGTGCGAGGTGGACCCGTGCTACGTGTTCCACGTCGGCAACGGCTTCGAGGATGAAGCGGGCCGGGTGGTGATCGACCTGTGCGCCTACGAGACGATTTTCGATGGCGACATGCCCGGGCCTTATGGCCGCCCGCTCGGGCTGGAGCGGTGGACGGTTGATCCCGCCAGCCGTTCGGTCGCGCGAATGACGCTGGACAGCGCCGGGCAGGAATTCCCCCGGCCGGACGAACGCCGCTTCACGCAGCCCTATCGCTATCTCTGGGCGATGGGCCTTCCGGGAGACGGCGACCTCGAATTCGTCGCCCCCATGCCGCTCTACCGCCACGATCTGGCCACGGGCGAGCGGGTGCAGCGCGACTTTGGCGAGGGACGCATCCCCGGCGAGTTCGTGTTTGTTCCCCGCAGTGCCGACGCGCCCGAGGGGGATGGTTGGGTCATGGGCTATGTGATCGATCGCAATGCACAGACGAGCGCGCTGGAAATCCTCGATGCGCTGTCGCTGGAACCGGTCGCGACAGTCCATATCCCTCACCTCATCCCGCCGGGCTTCCACGGCAACTGGATTGCGGCTAGCTGACGTGGGTGGAGCCGATTCTCGAACTTGACGGGTTGAGCAAGACCTACCCGGGTGGCCTGAAGGCGCTCGATGCGGTTGACCTGACGGTCCACAAGGGCGAGATCTTCGCGCTGCTCGGCCCCAACGGCGCGGGAAAAACCACGCTGATCGGTGCGGTTTGCGGCTTGGTCCGCCCGACCGGCGGCACGATGCGCGCCTTCGGGCATGACCTTTCGACTGACTGGCGCCGTGCGCGCGCCCGCATCGGCCTCGTCCCGCAGGAACTGGCGACCGACATGTTCGAGCCGGTGATCCGCGCGGTCAGCTATTCGCGCGGTCTGTTCGGCCTGCCACCGGACAAGGCGCGGATCGAGGAAATCCTGCGCGCGCTGAGCCTGTGGGACAAGTGCGATGAGCGGATCATGGCGCTGTCGGGCGGGATGAAGCGCCGGGTCCTGATCGCCAAGGCGCTGGCGCACGAGCCTGACCTGCTGTTCCTCGACGAGCCCACCGCCGGGGTCGATGTCGAGCTGCGCCGCGACATGTGGAAGCTGATCGGCGCGATGCGCGAGCGCGGTGTGACCATCATCCTCACCACGCACTACATCGAAGAAGCCGAGGAAATGGCTGACCGGGTCGGGGTGATCCGCAAGGGCCGTCTGCTGATGGTCGATGACAAGGCGGCGATGATGGCACGGCTCGGGCGGACCGAGGCGCTGATCGATCTGGACCAGCCGCTGGCCGAACTTCCTGCCGCGCTGGCAGGGTTCCCCGTCCACCTCGAGCGGGACGGACACCAGCTGTGCTATCGTGGCGGCGACGGGTCTGGAAAGGGCAAGGCCGAGGTCGCGGCGCTGGTCAAGGCGCTGGTATCCGCCGGAATCGGCTTTGTCGGGATCGACATTCACGAAAGCTCGCTGGAGGACATCTTCGTCGACCTGGTGGCGGAGCAGGGAGCATGAGGTGCTTATACAACCCGGACTCCGTTCGGGCTGAGCCTGTCGAAGCCCTGTCCTGGATAGCGAGCGCAGTGCGCGTGAAGAAGTGCGGCCCTTCGACAAGCTCAGGGCGAGCGGAGTTTGGTGTTCTGGGGGAAGAAGCATGAGCTTCAACTGGCGCAGCACCTGGTCGATCTACCAGCGCGAGCTGCTGCGCTTCCTGCGCACCGCGTTCCAGTCGATCCTCTCGCCCGTGCTGACCACGTCGCTGTATTTCATCGTGTTCGGGGCAGCGATTGGTGGACGCATGCCCGATCTTGGCGGGGTCGACTATGCCGCGTTCATCATCCCGGGCCTGCTGATGCTGACATTGCTGGGCGAGACCACCAGCAATTCGAGCTTCGGCATCTACATGCCGCGCTTCACCGGCACGATCTACGAACTGCTCAGCGCCCCGGTGGGCGTGGCCGAGACGCTGGTCGGGTTTGTCGGGGCGGCGGCGACCAAGAGCCTGATCCTCGCCGCGATCATCCTCGCCACCGCCACGCTGTTCGTCGACTACAGCATCGCCCATCCGGTCTGGGCGGTGATCTACATCATGCTCGTCGCGGCAGCGTTCAGCCTGTTCGGGTTCATCCTTGGCGTTTGGGCGGACAATTTCGAAAAGCTCGGGATCATCCCGATGCTGATCCTCACCCCGCTGACCTTCCTCGGCGGCACGTTCTATTCCATCGAGATGTTGCCGAGCCCGTGGGACAAGATCGCGCTGGCCAATCCGATCGTCTATCTCGTCAACGGGCTGCGGTGGACCTTCTACGGCAGTTCGGACGTTTCCTTCGGCGTGTCGCTCGGGATAACGCTGGGGTTCCTGACGGTCTGCACCATCATCATCGCGGTGATCTTCCGCACCGGCTGGCGGCTCAGGAACTGATCTTTCCCCGTTCGTGTCGAGCGCAGTCGAGACACATCGCTCCTGCCTCTCGACTTCGCTCGAGGCGAACGGCAATAGGCCCGTAATGAACACTCTCCGCTTCGCCTTCGAACTCCACGCCACCGACGGCAAGGCGCGCACCGGCGTGATCCGGATGCGCCGGGGCGAGATCCGCACACCTGCGTTCATGCCGGTCGGCACGGCGGCGACGGTCAAGGCGATGAAGCCGGAGGCGGTGCGCGCCACGGGCGCGGATATCATCCTCGGCAACACCTACCACCTGATGCTGCGCCCCGGGGCGGAGCGGGTCGCACGGCTCGGCGGGCTGCACCGGTTCATGAACTGGGATCGACCGATCCTGACCGACAGCGGCGGCTACCAGGTGATGAGCCTTAGCGAGCTCCGCAAGCTAACCGAACAGGGGGTCGAGTTTCGCAGCCACCTCGACGGCTCGAAACACATGCTTACGCCCGAACGGAGCATGGAGATCCAGCGTCTGCTCGGCAGCGATATCGTGATGGCGTTCGACGAATGCCCGCGCGCCGACCGCCCGCGCGACGAGATCGCGGCCAGCATGGAACTCTCGATGCGCTGGGCGAAGCGCAGCCGGGACGGGTTCGACGCTGGCGGGGAGCACGCGGCTCATTCAGCGCTGTTCGGCATCCAGCAGGGGGCGCTCGACGAGGAGTTGCGGCGCATCTCGGCGGAAAAGCTTCGCGATATCGGGTTCGATGGTTACGCGGTCGGAGGGCTGGCGGTGGGCGAGGGGCAGGAGGCGATGTTCGCCACGCTCGACTTCGCGCCCGATATGCTGCCGCAGGATCGCCCGCGTTACCTGATGGGGGTGGGCAAGCCAGACGACCTGGTCGGCGCGGTCGAACGGGGCATCGACATGTTCGACTGCGTGCTGCCGACCCGCTCCGGCCGCAACGGGCAGGCCTTCACCTGGAATGGCCCGCTCAACCTGCGCAATGCGCGCCATGCCGAGGATACAGCGCCGCTGGACCAACGCTGCACCTGCCCAGTCTGCGCCCAGTACAGCCGCGCCTACCTTCACCACTTGCACAAGTCGGGCGAAATCCTCGGCGCGATGCTGGTGTCCGAGCACAACCTCAGCTTCTACCAGCAGCTGATGCAGGCCATGCGCGAGGCGATTGCAGAAGGCCGGTTCGCCGCGTTCGCGAGCGAGTTCCGGCGGGAATATTTATCGGGATAGCACGCAAGACCCCTCTCCCCTTCAGGGGAGAGGGAGGAGCCGCACAGCGGCGGATGGTGTGGGGGCCGTCAATAGCCGCCCTGCGTTCCCGGACATCCCCACCCCAACCCCTCCCCTGAAGGGGGAGGGGCTAGTAGGGACTCATCCCCCGCCGCTGCGACGAGCGGCCTTGCCTTTTCCGGCCTGCGCGCCACTATCGCCGCCATGACCAACCGGCTCTTTTTCGGCGATAACTTGCACGTTCTGCGCGAACATATCGCGGATGAGAGCGTCGATCTGGTCTATCTTGACGCGCCGTTCAATTCGAACGCCAATTACAACATCCTGTTCAAGTCGCCCGAAGGCGCGGACAGCGATGCGCAGATCGAAGCGTTCAAGGATACCCGGCACTGGAATGACAACGCGGAGGCCGCGTTTAACGATGTGATGCGCAGCGGCAATTCGGACCCGTTTGAACTGCTCGGGACGATTTCAGACTGCGCGGGGAGGTAATCCAGTGTATCTTCTATTTGTCGATGAGAGTGGTACGCCCCCAAAGCCTGATGCCCAACTCCTTAACTACTTCGTCATGGCGGGCTTGGTCATTCCAGAAGATCGCTGGATGGGAATGCACGACAAGCTTTCCGGTCTGAAGCGCGCGGTAGGCTACCATGGTGAGGTCAAATGGCGATTTTTTGCGCCTCGAAATGACGATCCAGACAATCCGATGACGGGCTGGAACCAAGATCAGCGAAATTCCTTTCGAGAGCGGGTATTTTCGATCATAACAGACACAAAATCATGCAAAATTATAGCGTGTATCAGCGAGTGCCCCACGGCATATGGCCTAGGGAACGTAAACTCGCAGGATGATCTCTATTTTCGAACCTACAAGCCAGTAACCGAGCGTTTTCAGTATCTCCTCCAAGACATTACGCGAGCGAGCGGCCGCGATAGCTACGGGCTTATTGTGGCCGACCATCGGGGTCGGGGTGACGATGATCGGATGCGGCACCAGCACGAACGGCTTGTTCGAGAAACGGGCCAATACTCGTCAAACTACGAGAATTTCGTGGAAGGACTGTTTTTTGCGCCGAGCCATCTAAGCGTCGGCATTCAACTGGTTGATATGGTCGCAGGCGCAATTTGGCGCGCGCAAACACACAATGATCGCGTCTGGTTTGACAAACTCCGTCCGTCGTTCAGGACGTCCGCGACAGGACAGATCGACGGCTGGGGCATAGCCCGCTTTCCGAAAGCAGGATGGCGGGGAAACGTTTTGGGTTAGACGCCGGGCGAGGCCATAGCCTCGACGTGCTAAGTGACGCACTCCCGGCCCACGCAATATAGGTTGAACACATGACGAGGTCAATGTCACCCGCGACAAGCGCCAGTTCGAGCTATGGGCGCTTTCCGTGGTCGAGGCGCAGCCGTGGAAGGGCGGGCGCAAGGGCGCCGATGGCGGGATCGACGGGATCGACGGGATCATCTACTTCAAGCCCGATGGCAAACGGACCGAGCGCGCCATCGTCGAGGTCAAGGGCGGGGGTATCGGGGTGAAGGATGTTGGCCGTCTGGCGCAAGTGATGGAGCGCGAGCGCGCTCCTTTCGGCGTGTTGCTGACCGCGCAATTGCCGACCCGCGCGATGGAACGCGATGCGGCGGCGGTCGGCCTGTGGGAGAACGAGCACACCGGGCGCAAGCACCCGCGATTGCAGATCATCACTCTGGCCGAGTTGTTCGCGGGCAAACGCCCCGATATCCCGTGGGTCGATACCAGCGTCGCCAAGAGCGCCAAGCGTGAGGATACGAGCAAGCAGGGGTCGCTGCTGTAGAGGGACAGGAAGCATCGGGCCCGGATCAAGTCCGGGCTGACGTTGATAGAGGACAGAACCAAAACTCGTCGGCCCGGGCCAGATCCGGGCCAGTGCTTTCACGCGCTTCAGCCCCGCTCGCGAATCCACTTTCCTACAGCCAGCCTTCCCGTCCAGCTTGGCAAGGCCCCACTTCAACCCGGGGGGCAGGCTCTTTCATTTTGTAGGATCAGGCCGTGCGTGCTCGCACAGGTTTTCGCGCTTCGACCGAGGCGGATGCGTGCGTGGTGTTCGCTTCGCAAATGTTGGGTTTTGGTGTAAAGTTAGTGTCAACTTTCGCCGTCCCGCCAGCAACGAAAAAGGGCGGCCCCGCAGGACCGCCCTTGTGTTTCCTCGCTGTCCGAACAATCAGCGCGAGTAGAATTCGACCACCAGGTTCGGCTCCATGGTGACGGGATAGGGCACCTCGTCGAGGGTCGGAACGCGGGTGAAAGTGACCTTGTCGGTGCCGTCGGCAGCGACATAGTCGGGGATGTCGCGCTCGGGCAGGCTCTGGGCTTCGATCACCAGCGCCATTTCCTGGGCCTTCTTGCCGAGGCTGATCACGTCGCCGACGTTGATCCGGCGGCTGGCGATGTTGCATTTCACGCCGTTGACGTAGATGTGGCCGTGGCTGACGATCTGGCGGGCCGAGAACACGGTCGGCGCGAACTTGGCGCGGTAGACGACCATGTCGAGGCGGCGCTCGAGCAGGCCGATCAGGTTCTGCGACGTGTCACCCTTCATCCGCGACGCTTCCTGGTAGGTGCGCTTGAACTGCTTCTCGGTGACGTCGCCGTAGTAGCCCTTGAGCTTCTGCTTGGCGCGCAGCTGGAGGCCGAAGTCGCTCATCTTGCCCTTGCGGCGTTGGCCATGCTGGCCCGGGCCGTAGGAACGCTTGTTGACCGGCGAGTTCGGACGACCCCAGATGTTTTCACCCATCCGGCGGTCGAGCTTGTACTTGGCGCTGGTGCGCTTCGTCATGAGACGTTTCCTTCAATTTGCTGTATCGCCCCCCAATCCACCATGGACTGGAGCCGGCCATTCAACCCGGCATCGCACCGCTGGAGCATGTTCTCCAGCGCGGCCACCGCTTCACCGGGGTACGGGGCCAATTCGCGAAGGCGCGCCCTTAGGCGGGGGCGCGCCGCAAGTCAACAGGGATGGGTGCCAGCCAGCAGCGCCCAGACACGCGGGGCACTTGCTGCCAGCGATCAGTAGTTGCCTTTGGCCCGGATATCCATGTCGGTCACGGCCTGGGCTTCTTCGGCGTCCCACTCTTCCTTGGTCTTGCACTTGCGCGCCGCAGTGCGGAAACCGGTGTTGGCGACCTGCTTGCAGATCTTCTTGGGCTTGGCCTTCTTCTCTTCGCCACCCGAAGCCTGGGTGGGCTTGGGCTCTTCATCGGCAGCGGCAACGACAGGGGCAGCAAACAGGCTGATGGCCGCCATCGCGGAAAGGAGGGGTGCGACACGCATAGGGGGATCATTCCGTATCTATTGGGGTGCGTGAACGGCTATCGTCAGCCGGAGGTACAGTCGAGCGAAAACATGGGCGTACCTGGCCGGCAGACGCGAATTGCAACAACCGTTGCTTCGCTGCCACTCGACAAACCGGGCGCGGCGGGGCAGGGCGCGCACCCATGTCAGATGCCATTCTCCCCCCCGATGAGTGCACCACCATGGCCGAGGTTCGCGCCGGTGTCGACGCAACCGACCGCGCCCTGATGGACCTGCTCGACCGTCGCTTCGGCTACATGCGCGCCGCTGCGCGGATCAAGACCGACCGCGGCGTGGTGCGTGACGCGGCGCGCAAGGCACAAGTGATCGACAATGCCCGCGCCGATGCCGCCGCCCGCGCGCTTCCGGCGGAGGCTTTGGCCGAGATCTGGGACAAGCTGGTCGAAGCCTCGATCGCCTACGAACTGGTCGAATGGGACCGGATCAGGTCCTAGGCCCCTTTTCCAGCGCCGAAAGAACGCCGCGCAAGGTGCGCACTTCGAGGTGGTTCCAGCCCGGCTTGGTCAGCAGCGTGCGCAAAGTGCGCCGGGTTGCCTCGGCCCGCGATTCGGGCCGGAAGTAGCCGCACGGGTCGAGCAGGGTTTCGAAGTGATCGATCAAACCCTCCAGCTCGGCCTGGGATGCAGGGGGCAGCAGCTCTTCCTGCGTAGGCTGCACCAGACCGGCATTCTTCGACCACTCGTAGGCGCACAGGATCACCGCCTGGGCAAGGTTGAGCGATCCGAACTCCGGATTGATCGGTACGGTCAGGATCGCCCGCGCGAGCGCGACGTCTTCCGTCTCCAGGCCTGACCGCTCCGGCCCGAACAGGTAGGCGCTGCGGCCGGGCTGGGCATGGACTTCACGGGCAACTTGCTCCGGCGTCAGCACGGGCTTGGTCACCCCTCGCTTGCGCACAGTCGTGGCGTAGACATGTGCGCATTCGGCCACGGCCTCCGCCGTCGTGGCGAAGACTTGTGCATTGGCAAGCACCTCGTCCGCCCCGGAAGCCGCTGGGCCAGCCGAGGGATTGGGCCAGCCATCGCGGGGCTCGACCAGGCGCATCTCGGAAAGCCCGAAATTGAGCATGGCCCGTGCCGCCTTGCCGATGTTCTCGCCCAGCTGCGGACGGACGAGGACAATGACGGGTTTGGGCGGCTTGTTGCTGTCTCGACACGGGTTCTCGGCTTCGCTCGAACCCTGCTCGACACGAACGGCGGCGTGCGATGTTTCCCGTTCGTGCCGAGCAGATGTCGAGCCTGTCGAGACATCGGGTCGAGGCATTCGGCGCGATGGTGGCCGAGCAAAGTGTGAGACAACATTCCAGTCTCCGGCAATCAGCCCTTCCTTCTTGGCCCGAGACCAGTTTTTGACCCGTAGTTCCGTCTCCAACGCTTCTGCGCGAGTCGGGAAATCCGCGCACCACACCAGTTCCACCGGCAGTCGGCTGGCGGTGTAGCCGCCGGTCGAGCCGCTCTGGTGCTGGGCGAGGCGAAGCTCCAGGTCATCGGTGTGGCCGGTGTAGTAACTACCGTCCGCGCACCTGAGCATGTAAGCCCATAACGCCATCAGATTGTCTCACCCATTGCCCGCCGCTTCCTGCACGGCGCTGGCGAATTCCTCGAAGTCCTTTGCTTCGCTGAAATCGCGATAGACGCTGGCGAAACGGATATAGGCGACGCTATCGATCTGGCGCAGGCCTTCCATCACCAGTTCACCGATGCGGGAAGAAGGCACTTCACTTTCGCCCGAGACTTCGAGCTGGCGCTGGATGCCGGAAACGAGCTGGTCGATCCGTTCCTGTGCGACCCCACGCTTGCGGCAAGCGAGCGCGACGGATTGCTCCAGCTTGCTCCGCTCGAATGCTTCGCGCCGTTCGCCCGACTTGACCACCACGACTTCGCGCAACTGGACCCGCTCGAACGTGGTGAAGCGCGCGCCGCAGCTGTCGCACTGGCGGCGCCGCCGGATCGAGGTGTTGTCCTCGGTCGGGCGGCTGTCCTTTACCTGGCTGTCGTCATGGGCGCAGAACGGGCAGCGCATTTAGCGGCCCGGATAAACGGGGAACCGGGCGCACAGTGCCTCGACCCGGCCGCGCACGGATTCCTCGACCTGCGCATCGCCTTCGGGGCCGTTCCTGGCCAAGCCATCGACCACTTCCGCGATCAGCTTGCCGACTTCGCGGAACTCCGCCACGCCGAACCCGCGGGTGGTGCCCGCCGGGGTGCCGAGCCGCACGCCGCTGGTCACGAACGGGCTGCGCGTGTCATAGGGAATGCCGTTCTTGTTGCAGGTCAGCCAGGCCCGGTCGAGGCCCTTCTCGGCATCCTTGCCGGTCACGTTCTTGGCGGTGAGGTCAACCAGCATCGAGTGGTTGTCGGTTCCGCCCGAGACAATGCGCAGACCGTGCTCTTCCAGACTGGCAGCGAGCGCGCGGGCATTGTCGACCACGGCGCGGGCATAGGCCTTGAACTCGGGGCGCAGGGCTTCACGAAAGGCAACTGCCTTGGCTGCAACGACGTGCATCAGCGGGCCGCCTTGCAAGCCGGGGAACACCGCCATGTTGAGCGGTTTGGTCAGCGCCTCGTCGTTCCACAGGATCACGCCGGAGCGCGGGCCGCGCAGGCTCTTGTGGGTGGTGGTCGTCACGACATGCGCGTGCGGGAAGGGCGATGGATGCGCACCGCCGGCAACGAGGCCGGAGATGTGGCTCATGTCGCACAGCAGGTAGGCGCCAATCTCGTCGGCGATCTCGCGGAAACGCGGGAAGTCCCAGGTCCGCGAATAGGCGGTGCCGCCGCAGATGATCAGCTTCGGCTTGTGCTCGCGCGCGGTGGCGGCGACCTGGTCCATGTCGATGCGCTCGTCGTCCTTGCGCACGCCATAGGCGACGGGGTTGAACCACTTGCCGCTCATGTTGACCGGCGAACCGTGGGTGAGGTGCCCGCCCGAATTGAGGTCGAGCCCCATGAAAGTGTCGCCCGGATTGAGCAGGGCGAGGAACACCGCCTGGTTCATCTGGCTGCCGCTGTTGGGCTGGACGTTGGCGAACTGGCAGCCAAACAGTTCCTTGGCGCGCTCGATCGCCAGCGTTTCGACCACGTCGGCATAGTCGCACCCGCCGTAGTAGCGCTTGCCGGGATAGCCTTCGGCGTACTTGTTGGTGAACACGCTGCCGGTCGCTTCGAGCACTGCGCGGCTGGCAATGTTTTCGCTCGCGATCAGCTCGATCTTGTTCTGCTGGCGCTTGAGTTCATTGGCGACCGCAGCGGCGATTTCCGGATCGGCGGTGGCGAGGTCATCCTGCCAGAAGCGGGTCATCAGGTCGGCGGTGGACATTTCTGCGGTGCTCATCGGGGATCGTGCCTCAGCAGGTGGGGGAGGAAAGTTTGTCGACGCGGCGCTGGTGGCGCCCGCCAGCGAACGGTGTTTCGACGAAGGCGGTGACGCAGGCCTTGGCCATGTCGACACCGGTAAGGCGTGCGCCCATGGCAAGGACATTCGCGTCGTTGTGCTCGCGCGCCAGGGCGGCGGAGAGCGGCTCCGACACCAGCGCGCAGCGAACGGCGGGGTTGCGATTGACCGCGATCGAGATGCCGATGCCGCTGCCGCACAGGGCGATGCCGCGCTCGGCCGTGCCATCGGCTACCACGCCGGCGAGCATGTAGCCGTAATCGGGATAGTCGACACTGTCGGCACTGTACGGGCCAAGGTCGGCGACTTCGTGGCCGTGCTCGATAAGCCATTCGCGCAAGGAGGACTTGAGGTCTATGGCGGCATGGTCGGAGGCGATGGCGATACGCATGGCGGCGCCCTTAGCGGCTGCGCGCGATTCCCGCCACCCCGCGCAGAGCGGTTTTGCCGCTGGTGATTGTGCGAGGGGAGCGCTTGACCCGGATCCTGCTTGAGCCATGGTGCGGCCCGAGGGAGAAGGGCATGCGAAGCTGGCTCGGGATCATTGCAACTTTTGTTGGCGCATTCGCATTGGCGATTGTCGCGACCACCCCGCAGCCGCCCGCTCCATCCAGTGCTGCCGCCGGACAGTTCTCGGCCACGCGGGCGATGGAGCATGTTCGGGTCATCGCCAGCGCACCGCATCCGACCGGCTCTGCGGAGAATGCCCGTGTGCGGGCCTATCTGGCCGGGCAGATCAGCGCGATGGGTGGGGAGGTCATTCTCGAGCAGGCACCGGTGCCCGCTGCCAGCCTCGACCGGTACGGCAAATGGAGCGGCACCCGCCCCGAGGCGCTGACCCTGACCAATGTCATCGGTGTCTTTCCAGGCACCGACCGCTCGGCCAAGGCAGTGGCGCTGATGGCGCATCACGACACCGTCTACGGCTCACCCGGGGCGAGTGACGACAGTGCGGGGGTCGCAGCGATCTTGGAAGCAGTGCGGGCGATCCGCGAGAACGGGCAAACTCGCCGTGACGTGATCGTCCTGCTGACCGACGGGGAGGAACTCGGCCTGCTCGGCGCGAAGCATTTCTTCGCCAACAGCCCGCTGGCGGACCGGGTGGGATCGATCATCAACCTCGAGGCGCGGGGCGGGGGCGGGCGCACCACGCTGTTCCAGACCTCGGCGGACAATGGCGAGGCAATCCAGCGCTACGCTGCGGCAGTGGGGCGCCCCGGAGGCTCCTCGCTGGCGACCTTCATCTACGAGATCCTGCCCAACGATACCGACCTGACCCCGGCTCTCGAGCGGGATTATTCTGCCTACAACCTCTCGTTCATTGGGCGCCCGGGCCTGTACCATTCACCCAAGGCGACGCCTGATGCGCTCGATCAGGGCGCCTTGCAGGACATGGGTGACCAGACGCTGGCCTTGACCAGGGCGCTTGCCAATGCCGAGACCCTGCCCGCGCAGGCGCCAGACCGGACTTTCTTCGATTTCCTGGGTCTGTTCCTGATCCATTACGGCACGGCGGCGGGCTGGGTCCTGCTGGGCATCACCGCGCTGCTGCATGGGCTGTGCCTGCACGCCAACCCGCCGGGTAAATGGTGGAGCGGGCTCGCTGCCGGCGGGGCTGTGATGATTGGCGGCGGCGCGGCGCTATATGCTGCCAATGTCGTGTCCGGAGCCGGATCGGGCGAGAACCAGTACTATGACCGGTTGGCCGCGATCCCGATGCTGGAAGTGCAGGCGCTGCTGATCTGTGTCGCTGCGCTGGCGCTTGCGTTGCCGCTGTGGGCCGGTCGCGGCGGAAGCGTTGTGGGTATCCTTATCGCCCTGGGAATGCAGGTGGTGGCGCCGACCACGTCATTCCTGGTCGTCTGGCCGCTGCTGATGGCGGGCGTGATCGGTGTGTCGTCGCGGTACCTGCCGGGGAAGGGCGGTGCAGCCCTGCGCTTGGTGCTGGCGGCAGCCGCGCTGGCAATGCTGCTCCAGTTCGGCCACATGTTCATGCAAGGGGTCGGGGCAGACCTGCCATCGGTGGTGGCGCTGCTCGCCGCGCTGGCCATCCCCGTGCTCGGACCGCTGGTGCCGGAGGTCAAGGCGAAGCGCGCGACCCTGGCAGCGGGCCTGTGCGTCCTAGCGGCGCTGGCGATTGCGCTGGTGGTGCGGTTTGATCCGGTCGCCGACACCGTGCCGGTCTATCGTTCGATGAAGGGGTAACCGCTCCGGCTGGATTGGCCTCACACGAGCCAGGTCCGCGGCCTGGGAACCGGCTTTTCCAGTGCGGAATGTACCAGCGAAATGACCGCGCGCACGCCAGAGAGAACGACTAACACCCCGGCGCCAACGACCAGCAACGCTCCGGCCACCTGTTCGGCCATAATCATCAGCGCTGAGGCAAATACCAGCAGTACAGCCAGCAAAAAGATCCAGAATGTGCGGATCAGGTAGGGGTAATGGGTCTCCTCCCACGGCTCGCTCGCACTGTTGCGGAACAGGTAGGCCAGCACGACGCCGACAAATCCGGTAACGATTGTAAAGAACGTAGCGCAGTAGAGCAGGCTGATGACGAGGGGGCGGTTGCCCAGGAATTCCAGGTAGTTCGCCCCCTTTTTCGCCATGGTAGCCTGTCCCTACTGATCCAGGAACGAGCGCATCTTGCGGCTGCGGCTCGGGTGCTTGAGCTTGCGCAGCGCCTTGGCTTCGATCTGGCGGATACGTTCGCGCGTCACCGAGAACTGCTGGCCGACTTCTTCCAGCGTGTGGTCGGTGTTCATCCCGATGCCGAAGCGCATGCGCAGCACCCGCTCCTCCCGCGGCGTCAAGGACGCCAGCACGCGGGTCGTCGTCTCCTTCAGGTTCTCCTGGATC
>JAHDXX010000307.1 GCA_023384025.1 Sphingomonadaceae bacterium | reverse complement strand
CGGGTGCCACACGGAAATCGTTGGCGAGATCCCCCACGGCATGCACACGGCGGGCCTCGCCGTTCAGATCGCTGGACAAAAGTTGCAGGCTCGACCCGTTGCGGCCGAGCATGAACAGCCGGTCATTCTCCGCCCCGAACTGCGGGTCGGAATTGCCGCGCGCAACCAGCACCGGTGCACCGCCGCTCACGGGAATACGATAGATCCCGGTGTTCTCGGACTGCTCGGCCGAAGTCAGATAGCCGCCGCTGCGCTTTTCATAAGCGAGCGTCCGCCCGTCGGGCGAGAACTGCGGCACCGCATAGTGGCCCGGCTGCGGGGTCACCACGCGGGGGTTGCGGCCCTGCCCGTCGGCGACCACGATCTGTCCCAGCCCGGCATCGGTCCAGCGGACCCAGGCCATCGCCTTGCCGTCGCGCGCAAACGCAGGCCACAGCTCCAGCGCCTCGGTTTCGCTGGTCAGGCGGCGCGGCGCTCCACCCGCCATATCCTTGACCCACAGCTTGCCCAGCGTTTCGAACACCACCCGCTTGTCGTCCGGCGAAGTCACCGCGAACTTGGGCATTTTCGTTTCGATAGTATCGGGCGCAACCGCGATGACCGGGTGCGGGCCGTCGATCACCCCGCGGGTATCGTCGACCCGGAACGGGATCACCGCCGCGCCGCTGCCATCGGCATTGACCCGGCGCAGCTTGCCACCGGCCCAGAACACGATCGTGCGGCTGTCAGCCGTCCAGTCCATGTTCGGATAGACCCCGGTCACCGCCCAGGTTTCCTGCAGGTCAAGGTCGAGCGCGCCGTAGACCATCCGCTCGGCCCCGCTGGCCAAGTCCTTGACCCACAGCTGCGACTGGTCCTTGTCGCGCCGCACGAAGCTGATCAGCTTGCCATCGGGCGAAGGGTTGGGCCGCACCGCTCCGCCGAAGCCGGAAACGGTAGTGGTCACCTCGCCGGTCTTGAGGTCATAGCGTTCGATCTCGAACACGCTCTGCTGGCTGTCCTGGGCGTATTCGAAGATCGGGCCGGACGTGACGTTGCGGATATAGTAGACCGCGCCCCCGTCAGGCGAGAAGGTCGGCTCGCCCAGTTCCTTCTGCAGCGCTTCGCTGGCGCGCTTGACCAGCTGCACTCCCGCCCCGCCCGAGACGTGGTAGAGCCACACCTCCCCCGTGCCGAGCGAGCGTTGGGTGGTGAAATGCTTCTTCGCCGCGAGGCTGAGCCCGTCGGGGTTCCAGCTCGGCTGGTTGATCAGGCGGAAGCTTTCCTTGGTCACCTGGCGCTTGTCGGTGCCATCGGCGTTCATCAGCCAGATGTTGTCACCGCCGCCCCGGTCGCTGGTGAAGGCGATCCGGAGGCCATCGGGCGAGAAGCGCGGATGAACCTCCCACGCCAACCCCTCGGCAATCCTGGTCGGAGAGCCGCCGGTGATCGGCAGAGTATAGATGTCGCCCAGCAGGCTGAAGGCCAGCATGCGGCCATCGGGCGAGACGTCGACGTCCATCCACGTGCCTTCGTCGGTGCGGATCGGCACCTGGCGCACCACGCCATCACCGGGAGCGGACACATCCCACTTGCTGTCGCCTTCCTTGGCGGCCTTTGCCGGGATCGCGGCAACCGATGCCTGCTCGCCCGATCCCTCGGCCGGTTGCGCCACCGGGTCTTCCGCCGAGGCCTTGACCTCCTTTTCCTCGACCGGGTTGGGCGACGGCGGCGCGTCCTGCGCGGCGACGGCGGAAGTTGCGAACAGCGCGGCGAGCACGGATGCGACCGATGCGGTGCGACGGATCATGGATTACTCCCCCAGAGTTATGCGCCGGTTCTAGGGGCATGGCAGGGCGGGGTCCACGTCGCTCGTCGATTTTGCAACGGACATGAAAAAGGCCCCGCCGGTCTTGCGCCGGGCGGGGCCTTTCCTCTCCAACCTGTGAGTGGCGATCAGGCTGCCTGCGGGGCCGCCTGGCGCACGCCTTCGTCGACATAGCTGTCAAACTGGGTGAAGTTGTCGATGAACAGCTGCACCAGCTTCTGGGCGGTGCGGTCGTATTCGTCCTTGTCGGCCCAGGTCGCGCGCGGATCGAGCAGGGTCTGGTCGATCCCGGCTTCGGCCAGCGCGGGCACATGGACGGGCACATCAAACCCGAAATTCGGATCCTTGCGGAATTCGACATTGTCGATCTTGCCATCGAGCACCGCGTTGAGCAGGCCGCGGGTGGCCTTGATCGGCATGCGGCTGCCAACGCCGTACTTGCCGCCGGTCCAGCCGGTGTTGAACAGCCAGCACTGCACCCCGCCCTTGGCGATCCGCTCTTTCAGCAGGTTGCCATAGACGCTCGGGTGGCGCGGCATGAACGCAGCGCCGAAGCACGTGCTGAAGGTCGCTTCCGGCTCGGTCACGCCGATTTCGGTCCCCGCGACCTTGGCGGTGTAGCCGCTGAGGAAGTAGTACAT
>JAHDXX010000306.1 GCA_023384025.1 Sphingomonadaceae bacterium | reverse complement strand
CCTCCCTTGCCCGTGTCCAGGCGGTGCCGTGGATGATCGTGATCGGGCTGATCGCACTGAGCGCCTGGCTTGGCTGGAAGGCGTTCGGCCCGACCGAGCTGGATGGCGATCCGGTCGCCACCACGCTGGTCGCCTTCGAGGAGCAGAACAGGCTGACTGTGTTCAGTGCCCAGCTCTCCCCGGTGGTGGCGAATGAGGACACGCGCCTTTTCGGCGCACTGAAAAGCCGCCAGGTCGCGGTCATCCCCGCCCGGGTCGATTACAGCATCGACCTGTCCGGAATCGAAGCACGGCGACTCGACTGGAACGCGGAATCAGAGACACTGACCGTGCAGTTGCCGCCGGTTCGCGTGGGCGTGCCCAACCTCGACGAGGCACGCGCGCAATACTTGCGCGAAGGGGTGTGGATCACCCGCGATGCACAAGACAAGTTGACCCGCGCCAACACCCGGCTCGCCGAGCAACAGGCGATGGAAGCAGCCGCCAATCCCGTCCTGATGAAGCTGGCCCAGGAAGCCGGGCGCACCGCCGTGCGCCAGAACCTTGCCATTCCGCTGCGCGTGGCCGGGTTCGGCGATGTCACGGTCGAGGTAAGGTACGACGGGGAACCGCGCCCGCCCGCCAATTGACGGCCCCGCCCACGGAAGGGTAGCGTGGCGACCTGATCGCGGATGGTCGCCTGCGATGCCTTGGGGAGGGTTCATGATGGCGACGGTTTCTGCGGTGTCTGGTGCGGGTGACGACACCTTGCGGTTCTACCGCGTCATGGCGGCAATCATGGCGGTACTGGTGATCGTGGCCTTTGCCGGACAGTTCCTTGCCGGGCGATCGAGTTTCAATGCCAGGCCGCTGGTCCACGTCCACGCCGTGGTGTTCATGGGCTGGACCGGCCTGTTCCTTGTGCAAAGCCGGTTTGCGGGGCGCGCGCCGCTGGCCCGCCATCGCACGCTCGGTTGGGTCAGCGCAGGCTGGGTCATGCTGATGGCAGTGACAGGCACCTGGATCACCCTCGACATGGTCCAGCGCGGCATTGCCCCGTTCTTCTTCCAGCCCCAGCACTTCGTCATTGCCAACCCGATGACCCTGCTGTTCTTCGTGATCCTCGTCGCCGCAGCGGTGCGGCTGCGGCACGAAAGCGCGTGGCACATGCGGCTGCAACTGTGCGCCATGGCTGCACTGCTCGGCCCGGCGTTCGGCCGCCTCCTGCCCAGCCCGCTGCTCATTCCATATGCTTTCGAAGCGGCGCTGCTCGCAGGGCTGTTCGTGCCCGCGGCCGGGATCGCGCGCGATCTGCGGCGCGAAGGCCGGGTTCATCCCGCGTGGTGGTGGGGCACGGCCGCCATCGTTGCCACTGTGCCGCTGGCGCGGCTCGCAGCGTTTTCACCGCTGGGCGACGCACTCTATCACTGGGTGGTCGCTGGCCATCCCGGAGCGAGTGTGCCGGGCCTCGCGTTCCCGCCACCACCGCCGATGCCCTGACCCACTGAAGCGCCGCAACGCTCTTGTGCCGCGCGCGGCGATGCCCCATTTGCGCCTCACACCATGAGGAGTGCACCATGAGCATCGCCACCCGCCTGCCCACCGGAACCGACCTGCTGGCCGAGATCGACCGGCTGCGCAAGGAACGCAACGCGGTGATCCTGGCGCATTATTACCAGAAGCCGGAGATCCAGGACCTTGCCGATTACGTCGGCGATTCGCTGCAACTGAGCCAGATGGCAGCGGAAACGCAAGCGGACGTGATCTGCTTCTCCGGCGTCAAGTTCATGGCGGAGACTGCGAAGATCCTCAGCCCTGACAAGATCGTCGTCCTGCCCGACATGGATGCCGGGTGCAGCCTCGAAGACTCCTGCCCGCCGGAGAAGTTCGCCGCTTTCCGCGCCCAGCACCCCGACCATATCGCACTGACCTACATCAACTGCTCGACCGAGGTGAAGGCGCTCAGCGACATCATTGTCACCAGCTCCAGCGCGGAAACGATCCTTGCCCAGATCCCGCCGGAGCAGAAGATCATCTTCGGGCCGGACCGGCACCTGGGCGGCTATCTCAGCCGCAAGTTCGACCGCGAGATGCTGCTGTGGCCCGGGGTGTGCATCGTGCACGAGGCGTTCAGCGAGACCGAGCTGCTCAAGCTCAAGGCCCAGCACCCCGGCGCGCCGATCGCGGCACACCCGGAATGCCCGCCGTCTATCGTGGACCATGCCGACTATGTCGGCTCTACCAGCGGTATCCTCCAGTTCGCCAAGACCTTCCCCGGCCAGACGCTGATCGTCGCGACCGAACCGCACATCATCCACCAGATGGAAAAGGCGCTGCCGGAAAAGACCTTCATCGGCGCACCGGGCGCGGACGGGAACTGTTCGTGCAACGTGTGCCCCTACATGGCGCTCAACACGCTGGAAAAGATCTACACCTGCCTGCGCGACCTCGAACCCCGCATCGAAATCGAGG
>JAHDXX010000305.1 GCA_023384025.1 Sphingomonadaceae bacterium | reverse complement strand
GCCGTCGCTGGTGGTCAACCTCGCGCTGCCGTATCAGGACCTGCCGATCATGGATGCCTGCCTGGAAGCGGGCGTGAGCTATCTCGACACCGCCAACTACGAGCCGAAGGACGAAGCCAAGTTCGAATATTCGTGGCAATGGGCCTATCACGACCGGTTCAAGCAGGCGGGCCTGATGGCGCTGCTTGGCTCGGGGTTCGATCCGGGCGTCACCAGCGTCTTCACCATGTGGCTCAAGAAGCACAAGCTGAAGACCATCCGTACGCTCGACATTCTCGACTGCAACGGCGGCGACCACGGCCAGCACTTCGCCACCAACTTCAATCCGGAAATCAACATCCGCGAAGTGACCGCCCCGGCGCGGCACTGGGAGAACGGCGAGTGGGTGGAAACCCCGGCGATGTCCAACAAGGTCCAGTTCGACTTCGAGGCGGTCGGCCCGAAGAACATGTACCTGATGTATCACGAGGAGCTGGAAAGCCTTGCCAAGTTCGTCCCCGAGATGGAGCGCGCGCGGTTCTGGATGACCTTCGGTGACGCCTACATCACCCACCTGACCGTGCTGCAGAACGTCGGCATGACCAGCATCGAGCCGGTCAGGTTCCAGGGCAAGGACATCATCCCGCTGCAGTTCCTCGCTGCCGTGCTGCCCAAGCCGGAAACCCTGGGCGAGACGACCAAGGGCAACACCAACATCGGCTGCATCGCGACCGGCGAGGCGCTCGACGGTTCGGGCGAGAAGACGTTCTACATCAAGAACATCTGCTCGCATGAGGCAGCCTATGAGGAAACCGGCAACCAGGCGGTCAGCTACACCACCGGCGTCCCCGCAATGATCGGCAGCGCACTGGTGGTGCAGGGTGTGTGGTCGGGTGAGGGCGTGTTCAACATCGAACAGTTGGATCCCGATCCGTTCATGGACATGCTCAACCAGCACGGCCTGCCGTGGACGGTCGAGGAACTGACCGGGCCGGTGGAGTTCTGAGGTGAACCTTTTGGTTCACACGAAGACACGAAGATGACAGCGCGGGAGGATATCGAAGCGCTCGCCAGAGAAGCCGTTGATTGCGGCTACCGGATCCATCGGGATCTGGGGCCGGGACTGCTGGAATCGGCTTACGAGGCGTTGCTGTCGCAATCACTCATTCGTCGTGGCTTTCATGTTGACCGGCAGTTGTCACTACCGCTCGAATATGATGGCGTTGTCGTAGACAACGCGTTTAAGCTCGATCTGCTGGTCGAACGAAAGCTGGTTATCGAATTGAAATCGCTGGACCGGCTAGCTCCTGTACACGGGAAGCAGGTGCTGACCTACTTGCGGCTGATGAGACTACCTCTGGGGCTGTTGATGAATTTCGGGCAGGCGACATTCAAGGATGGCCTCAAGCGAGTCGCAAACGATTACACTGGACCATACCCCACGCGCTGACCTCTTCGTGTCTTCGTGTGAACCCAAAAAGGCACAAAGCTAGATATGGAAACCAAAGCCGGCGATCCGGGCGCTTTCGCCCACTTCGACCTCTCCCGCGTCGACAGCCCCGCGTTTGTCGTGGACGCGGCGAAGCTGCGCGCCAATTGCCAGGTGCTGGCGGATATCCGCGACGCCGCCGAGATCAAGGTGCTCGCTGCGCTCAAGGCGTTCTCGATGTTCAGCGTCGCGCCGATAATCGGGGAATACCTCGACGGGGTGTGCACCTCCGGCCTTTACGAAGCCCGCCTCGCCTCCGAGTTCTACGACGGCGAAATTGCCACCTACTGCGCCGCCTACAAGCCCGATGACCTCGCCGAAATCTGCCGTCTGTCCGACCATATCATCTTCAATTCGCCCGGCCAGCTCATGCGCATGGCGCCGATCCTCGATGCGGCGCGGGCCAGCGGGCAGGCGTTCGATGTCGGGCTGCGCATCAACCCGCAGGTCCCGACCGGCGAAGTGCCGCGCTACGACCCGTCGAGCCCCGGCAGCCGCCTCGGCTTCCCGCTCGACCAGCTGACGCCCGAGGTGATGGACCTTGTCGATGGCATCCACTTCCACAACCTGTGCGAACAGGACCTGGAGCCCCTGCAGCAGACCTGGGACAAGGTGTTCGACGCCATCGAGCCATGGTTCGGGCAACTGAAGTGGATCAACATGGGCGGCGGGCACCACGTCACCCGCGCCGACTACCAGCGCGAGGAGCTGGTCGAATTCCTGCGCGATGCCAGGGAAGACACCGGGGCCGAAATCTACCTCGAACCGGGCGAGGCCGTGGCGCTCGATGCGGGCATCCTCGTCGGCACGATCCTCGACGCGCACGAGAACGGCATGCCGGTGGCGATCACCGATATCTCCGCCACCTGCCATATGCCCGATGTGATCGAGGCGCCCTATCGCCCGGCGATGCTGGGTGAACGTCACCCCTCCCCTTCAGGGGAGGGGCCGGGGGTGGGGAATGTCGGCGACTACCGCCCCCCC
>JAHDXX010000024.1:8984-20855 GCA_023384025.1 Sphingomonadaceae bacterium | reverse complement strand
CAGCGCGGCAATCAGCGCGATCACGATCGTCCCGCAGCCAATCTTGCCGCCACCCCCGCCGGGGAACCCGCCACCGCCGCCGCCGGTGGTGCCGACGCGGATGTTGTTCGGATCGAACCGGTTGAGCCTCATGGTCTTCCCCCTTGTGGCGCAGCAAGGAATTGTCGCTCCCGTTTGCGCTGGACACTGTGCATGTTCGCAGCGAAAGCGTGGCGAATAAATTCGTTCCTTACAAGCACCGGAGTTGACCATGAGCCTTGCCGGAAAACGCGCCCTGATCACCGGATCGACCTCCGGGATCGGCCTCGCCATTGCCCGTGCCCTGCATGCCGACGGGGCGGAAGTCATCCTCAACGGCTTTGGCGACAGCGCGGAAATCGATGCCCTGTGCGCCGAGCTGGGCGCGCTCTACAGCCCGGCCAACCTGCTCGATGTGGCTGAAATCGAGGCAATGATGGGCAAGTTCGGCCCGGTCGATATTCTCGTCAACAACGCCGGGATGCAGTTCGTCAGCCCGGTGGAGGATTTCCCGGTCGACAAGTGGAACGCGATCATCGGCCTCAACCTGACGGCGGCGTTCCACACCACGCGGCTGGCGGTGCCGGGGATGAAGGCGAAGGGCTGGGGGCGGATCATCAACACCGCCAGCGCCCACTCGCTCACCGCTTCACCGTTCAAGAGCGCCTACAACGCCAGCAAGCACGGCATCGCCGGGTTTACCAAGACAATCGCGCTGGAACTGGCGCAGACCGGGGTGACCGCCAACTGCATCAGCCCCGGCTATGTCTGGACCCCGCTGATCGAAGGCCAGATCCCCGACACCATGAAGGCGCGCGGCCTGACCCGCGAGCAGGTGATCAACGATGTGTTGCTCGCAAAACAACCGACCAAGAAATTCGTGCAGCCGGAAGAGGTTGGGGCACTTGCGGCCTTCCTCTGCCGCCCGGAAGCAGGCAATGTGACCGGCGCGAACTGGAGTATCGACGGCGGCTGGACCGCCGAATAGTCCGGCAGCAGGGCAGGACAGGGGCACGAGAGAGGTGACACGCAGGGCATGGGTCGCAGGGCTGCTGATGCTGCTGGCATCGGCCTGTGCCCCGATGACGCGCCCAACCTCCGTTCCCGGCGGAGACGCCAGAGCAATCGAGACGGCCCTGTCGCGCCACATCGCGGTGCTTTCCAGCGACGCGTTCGAAGGCCGCCGCCCCGGCACCGAAGGCGAGGCGAAGACGCTGCGCTACCTGGCCGAGGAATGGCAGGCGATCGGGCTCGAATCAGGCACCAACGATCCGGCCAACCCGTGGTACGCGCCGGTCGATCTGGTCCTGTCGATGCCGTCGAGCGGATCGGTGTCGTTCACCGCGAGCGCCGGCACCGTCAACCTGCCTGCCGATGCGGTGACTGTGTTCGGCACCCAGCGGCGCGACCTTGTGCGCGATGCACCCTTGCTGTTCGTCGGCAATGTCGCGCCGGTCGAGCCGATCGAACTGGTCGGGCGGGTGCCGATGCTAAACTACGCTGGCCCGGCGAGCTTCGAGCGGATCGAACACCTCGCATCCTCGGGCGCTTCGGCGGTGCTGGTGATGGGCAGCAAGGCGGACCTGGCCCCGCTGATCGAGGCTCGCAGCCATGGTGCCTACCGCCTCGCCAGCGACGATCGCCCGCTTGCACCGGTCGTGCTGGTCGTGCGCGAGGCGGCGCTGGCGCAGCCGGGGGTGAAGCCGTTTGCCGGGCGTTTCCTCGATGCGGACCGGCCCGACTTCAAACCGACTGCACTGCCGCTGACGCTGTCGCTCGACACCCGGGCGCAATTGTCCGACGTGCGCACCCACAACCTGATTGGGCGCCTGCCGGGCCGCGATCCGGCGGCGGGCGCGGTGCTGGTGCTGTCGCACTGGGACCATTTCGGCGTGTGCCGCCCCGAAGGTTCGCCTGACCGGATCTGCAATGGCGCGGTCGACAATGCCAGTGGCCTGGCCATGATGACCGAGCTTGCCCGGCTGCTGGCGCGCGGCCCCCGGCTTGACCGCGACGTCTATTTCCTCGCCACCACGGCCGAGGAATGGGGGCTGCTGGGCACCCACGCTTTTGCCGCAGAACCACCCTTGCCATTGTCCAGCCTGGTCGGGGCGTTCAACCTCGATACCGGGGCGCTGGCCCCGCGCGGCAGGCCGGTTGCGGTGGTCGGGCAGGGGCTGGCTCCGTTCGATGCCGAAGTGCGGCGCGTGATCGAGGCAACCGGGCGCCAGATCGCCGGCGATGCCACCGCTGTGCGGTTCCTGCGCCGGCAGGATGGCTGGGCGCTGTTGCAGGCCGATGTCCCGACAGTGCTGGTCTCCGGCAGCTATGCCGATGAGGAGCTGCTCGACCGGTTCCTGCGCACGCGGTACCATCAGCCCTCCGATACCATCGAGGGGATCGAGCTGGGCGGGGCGACGGAAGACGTGCTGCTGCATCTCGCGCTGATCCGCCATTTTGCCGACAAAGGCCGCTATCCGCCACGGGCGGAATAAATCCTGTCCGCCCCCTAGCCGGTGCCCCAAAGCGCGGTTACATGGGCCGCCACGATTCTTCGGCGTGAAAGACTGACAGTGGCAAACAAGGACATTCCCCTCGGCCTCACCTTTGATGACGTGCTCCTGCGCCCGGCAGAGAGCGACGTCCTGCCGAGCATGGCGGACACCCGCACCCGCCTGACGCGCGATATCGCGCTGAATATTCCGGTGCTTTCGGCGGCGATGGACACCGTGACCGAAGCGGACATGGCGATCGTCATGGCCCAGCTCGGCGGGATCGGCGTGCTTCACCGCAACCTCGAGATCGACCAGCAGTGCGCCGCGGTGCGCGCGGTCAAGCGGTTCGAGAGCGGCATGGTGGTCAACCCGATCACCATCTCCCCCGATTCCACGCTCGGTGACGCACAACTTCTGATGCAGCAACACCGCATCAGCGGCATCCCGGTGACGGATCGCGACGGCAAATTGCTCGGTATCCTGACCAACCGCGACGTGCGCTTCGCCGAGAACCCGGCCCAGCCGGTGCGCGAGCTGATGACCACCGAGAACTTGGCCACGGTGCCGCTCGGCACGGGCCAGGAAGAAGCGCGCCGCCTGCTCCACGCCCGGCGGATCGAGAAGCTGCTGGTGGTCGACGATGCCTACAAGTGCATCGGCCTGATTACCGTCAAGGACATCGAGAAAGCGGTCAACTATCCCAGTGCGACCAAGGACGAAGCCGGGCGCCTGCGCGTCGCGGCAGCGACCACGGTGGGCGACAAGGGCTTCGAGCGGACCCAGGCGCTGGTCGATGCCGAAGTCGACGTGATCATCATCGACACGGCCCACGGCCACAACAAGGACGTCGCCCGCGCGGTCGAGCGGGCCAAGATGTTGTCCAATTCGGTCCAGGTGATTGCCGGGAACGTCGCAACCGCTGCAGCGACCCGCTCGCTGGTCGATGCCGGGGCCGATGCGGTCAAGGTCGGGATCGGGCCGGGCTCGATCTGCACCACCCGCGTGGTCGCGGGCGTCGGGGTGCCGCAGCTGACCGCCGTGATGGAAAGCGCCGAGGAAGCGGCCAAGTCGGGCGTACCGGTGATCGCCGATGGCGGCCTGCGTACCAGCGGTGACGCGGCCAAGGCGCTCGCCGCCGGGGCATCGTGCATCATGGTCGGCTCGCTGCTGGCAGGCACCGAGGAAGCGCCGGGCGAGACGTTCCTCTACCAGGGCCGCGCCTACAAGAGCTATCGCGGCATGGGCAGCGTTGGCGCCATGGCGCGTGGCAGCGCTGACCGCTATTTCCAGCAGGACGTTTCCGCCCTCAAGCTGGTGCCCGAGGGGATCGAAGGGCAGGTTCCGTACAAGGGCCCGGCGGCAGACGTGATCCACCAGCTGGTCGGAGGGATCAAGGCGGCCATGGGCTACACCGGCAGCAGGACCATTGCCGACTTGCAGGAACGCGCCGAGTTCGTCCGCATTACCAATGCTGGTCTCGCCGAAAGCCACGTGCACGACGTCGCGATCACCCGCGAGGCCCCGAACTACCCGACCCGATGACTCCTGCTGCGCGGGTCCAGGCGGGAATCGAGCTGCTCGATGCCGTTATTGCCGCAGCAAAGGGGCAGGGCGCCCCGGCCGACCGGCTGGTGGCCGACTATTTCCGCACGCGCCGTTATGCCGGTAGCAAGGACCGGCGGGCGGTGCGCGAGCTGGTGTACGATGCGATCCGCGCCTGCGGGCCGGTGCCTGCAAGCGGGCGGGCGGCGATGCTCCGGCTGGCGCAGGCCGATCCGGCCATCGCCGGGCTGTTTGACGGCTCAGCCCACGGCCCTGGCGCGTTACGGCCGGAAGAGACGCCTGCCGATGGCGGCATTGCGCCGGACTGGCTGGAGCAGGCGCTTGCCGCGTCGGGCATTGCTGGTGGCGAGGCCGCCGCGCTGCTTGATCGCGCGCCGCTTGATCTCAGGGTCAACACGCTCAAGGCCGATCGCGAAGGGATCGAATTGCTCGTTGCCGGTGAGGCGCTCGCTGCGCCACAAGGGCTGCGGCTGCCATCGGGAACTCCGGTAGAGCAATGGGCGGCCTACCGTGACGGGCTGGTCGAAGTGCAGGACCATGGCAGCCAGATGGCTTGCCTTGCTGTGGATGCGGTTCCGGGCGAGGCCGTGATCGATCTCTGCGCCGGGGCAGGGGGCAAGGCGCTCGCGCTGGCGGCGGCGATGGACAATCGCGGTACCTTGCTCGCTTGCGACACCGACAAGCGCAGGCTCGGCAACCTGCCGCCGCGCGCCGCGCGTGCCGGGGCGGGCATGATCGAAACCGTGCTGCTCGATCCGGGCAAGGAACTCGAGGCGCTCGCTGCCTGGCAAGGCAAGGCCGATGCCGTGCTGGTCGATGCGCCGTGTTCGGGCACCGGCACATGGCGGCGCAATCCCGAAGCGCGCTGGCGCCTCACCCCCGACACGCTTCAGGGTCTGACGAACTTGCAGGCCCGCCTGCTCGACCTCGCTGCCACGCTGGTGCGGCCCGGAGGGCGGCTGGTCTATGTCACCTGTTCGCTGCTCGATGCCGAGGGGCGCGACCAGATCGACCGCTTCCTCGCCAGCCATCCGGGCTGGAAGGCAGACCGGCCACACCTGCCGCTTGGGCGCGAACACGGGGAAGGAATTCGCCTGACACCGTTCCATGACGGGACTGACGGATTTTTCATCGCCCGTATCACTTCTCCGTGTTAACCCTCCGCATTATGGCTCTGCCCGAGTCTTTTCGCCCTGCCGCGCTTGCTCTCGCGCTGAAGGAGACCGTGATGCGTTTTGCCGCCCCCGCTGCTGCTCTTTCACTGGTGCTTGCCGTTACTGCCAGTATCGGTTCCGCCGAGGAACGGACCATTGATCCGCGCGCGGCCGTGCTGGTGATGGAAGGGCGCGCGGCGCTCGAATCGGGCCAGCCGCAGAAGGCCATCGACGCGTTCGAAGCCGCGCTGGCAGTCGATCCGGGCTATACCGATATCTTCCTCGACTTGGCCGAAGCTGCGCGCCGCGAAGGGCTGCAAGGCAAGGCGATCCGCTATTACCGCGAAGCGCTCAACCGCGAGCCGGAGAACCTCGCGGCCATTTCCGGTGAAGGCGCGGCCCTGCTGGAAAAGGGCGCGGTGGAAAAGGCCAAGGCCAATCTCGCCCGGCTGCAGAAGATGTGCGGTTCAAGCTGCCCCGAAGCACGCGCGCTGTCAGCCGCAATTGCCCGTGGCCCGCAGCCGCGGATGATTGCTGCCGAGGCGGTCATGCCGGATGCACAGGTAACGCAGGCGAACTGAGCCGGTTAGACCAGCTCGCGAAACGCTTCCAGAACAGCGCGATAGACCCGTTTCTTGAACGGGACGATCAGGTCCGGCAGCGTCTCCGGATCGGCCCATTGCCATTGCGAGAACTCAGGCGGATCGTGCGCTTCGATGTCGATATCATCATCGACACCGGTAAAGCGGGCGAGGAACCAGACCTGCTCCTGCCCGCGATACTTCCCGCCCCACAGCTTGCCGATCAGTTCCTCCGGCAGGTCGTAGCGGACGACTTCCTCCATCTGGGCGATGATCGCGACATGCTCCTCGCGCGCGCCGGTTTCCTCGGCGAGTTCGCGCAGGGCAGCGGCGCGCAGGTCCTCGCCCGGGTCAACCCCGCCTTGCGGCATTTGCCAGGCGCCTGAATCCTTGTTGTCAATCCGCTGGCCGACAAACACCTTGCCGTGCGCGTTGACCAGCATCACGCCCACGCAGGGGCGGTAACCGAGCTCGCTCATGCAGCGATCCGCGCCAGCTTGGCCCTGATTGCACCGAGGAACGCCGCGAGATCCTCCTGCCCGCTTGGCACGGCCTTGCGCAGGGTGATGAAGCCGTGGATGATCCCCGGAAACTCGAAATAGGCGACTTCGGTGCCCTGCTGGATCAGGTGCGCGGCATAGGCACGCCCGGAATCGCGCAAGGGATCGAGCCCCGCTGTGCAGATCACCGTCGGCGGGGTGTTGGAACAGTCGCCGACCATCGGCGTGACGCGCGGGTCGGCCGGGTCGCCGGCATATTGCTGCGTGAACCAGGCCATTGCCGCGCCGGTCAGGAAGAACCCTTCGAAGAAGCTGGCGAGGCTCGGGTGCTTGCTCACGTCGTCCGCCACCGGATAGATCGGCGCCTGGACCAGCACCGGCACGGCGGCGGGATCGTTCATCAGCTGGTTGGTGGTGACGATGGTCAGGTTGCCGCCCGCGCTGTCGCCGGTGATGACGAGGCCGGTCACCTGCAGGCCCAGTTCCGCAGGCGAAGTGGCGATCCACCGTGCTGCCGCCTCGCAATCGTCGGGCGCGGCGGGGAAAGGGTGCTCCGGCGCAAGGCGGTAGTCGACCGAGACCACCGGCAGGTCGAGCTGGTGGCTGATCTCGGTGCACAGGGCGTGGTAGACCTCGAGGTCGCCGATCACGAAGCCGCCGCCGTGGATGAACATCACCACCGGGCCGGGGCCGCGCGATGCCTGCGTGTCATAGAGGCGCAGCGGAATGTCGCCGCCCGGGCCGGGGCAGGAGAGGTCGCGGATCACGGCGAGCGAGGCCGGTTCGGCCTCTGCCAGCTGCGACATCGTGCGCATCTGCGCGCGCCCTTCGATATGGCCGACTTCCTCCACGCCCTTGCTGCCGACCTGTTCGAGCATGGCAAGGAAAGCGCGCACGTCATCGCGCACGAAGTGTTCGGTGTCAGCCATTTTGCGGGAAACCTCCTGTCGTTTTGGTGAGGTTAGGCCGCACGCGCGCGCTTTTCCACTCGACATTTTGCCGCTGTGGGAGAAAAACTTGATTGCGGGAGCCGGGTGCGCGCCATAGGTGCCGCGCTCGTCAAGCAGCAAGCGCCGGTCCACGGTGCGCGACAAGGAATGCCAATGGCCACGACAGCCGCCGAAAGGCCGCAGCAAGATACGCAATCCCCCGAATCCGTTGTTGTTCGTTTTGCCGGTGACTCCGGCGACGGGATGCAGCTGACCGGCGGGCAGTTCACCCTGTCGACCGCGCTGGCGGGCAACGACCTGGCGACTTTTCCGGACTTTCCGGCAGAAATCCGCGCGCCGCAGGGCACGCTGTTCGGGGTCTCGGCGTTCCAGATCAACTTCGGCAGCCGCGAGATCAACACCGCGGGCGACGCGCCCGATGTGCTGGTGGCGATGAACCCGGCAGCGCTCAAGGTGAACCTCGCTTCACTGAAGCCGGGCGGGCTGATCATCGCCGACACCGGCGAGTTCACCAAGCGCAACCTCGAGAAAGCCAAGTACGCCGCCAGCCCGCTGGAGGATGGCAGCTTGGCCAAGTGGCAGGTGCTGGCGTTCGACATCAGCGCGCAGACGGTTGAAGCGGTGAAGCCCTTCGGCCTCGGCAACAAGGATGCGCTGCGCTGCAAGAATATGTGGACCCTCGGCCTTGCGCTGTGGATGTTCGACCGCCCGCGTGAACCGCTGCACGAATGGCTGCGCGGCAAGTTCCGCAACAAGCCCGAGCTGGCCGATGCCAACATTGCTGCGCTCGATGCGGGCCATGCCTATGGCGAAACGGCGGAGCTGAGCGGTCCGCTCAAGCGCGTGCATGTCGATCCGGTCGAAAGCGAACCGGGCCTCTACCGCACGATCACCGGCGCGGAAGCGGTCAGCTTGGGCCTCGTTGCAGGCGCACAATTGGCACAACTGCCGATGTTCTTCGGCGGCTACCCGATTACCCCGGCCAGCTCGATCCTGCACCATCTCGCGCGGCTCAAGGAATTCGGCGTCACCACCTTCCAGGCGGAAGACGAGATTGCCGCGATCTGCGCCGCCATCGGTGCAAGCTGGGCGGGGCAGCTGGGCGTGACCAGTTCCTCCGGCCCCGGCATCGCGCTCAAGACCGAGGCGATGGGCCTTGCGATCATGACCGAGCTGCCGCTGGTGATCGTCAACAGCCAGCGCGGCGGACCGTCGACCGGCCTGCCGACCAAGACGGAGCAAAGCGACCTCTATCAGGCGGTCTACGGCCGCAACGGCGACGCGCCGCTGCCGGTCGTCTCCGCCAGCAGCCCCGGCGATGCGTTCGAATGCGCGATCGAGGCGTGCCGTATCGCGGTCCAGTACATGACCCCGGTGATCCTGCTGACCGACGGCTATATCGCCAACGCGGCCGAGCCGTGGAAGGTGCCCGATCCGGCGAACTACGAACCGTTCCCGGTCACCTTCCTCGAAGCGAAGAATGGGCCGGACGATACCTTGCTGCCTTACAAGCGCGATGCCAAGGGTGCTCGGCCCTGGATCAAGCCGGGCACGCCGGGCCTGATGCACCGGATCGGCGGGATCGAGAAAGCGATCGATACCGGCCACATCGACTATTCGCCCGACAACCACCAGGCGATGACCGACGCGCGCAAGAACAAGGTGCTCGGCGTGGCGGTGCCCGATCAGGAAGTCTGCCTCGGCGAAACATCCGGCAAGCTGGCGGTAGTGGGCTGGGGCAGCACGTACGGCCCGATCCATCAGGCGGTCCGCCGTGCCCGCGCCAAGGGCGTGGACGTGAGCCACATTCACGTCCGCCACATCTGGCCGCTGCCGGGCAATCTCGGCGACCTGCTGCGCGGGTTTGACAAGGTGCTGGTGCCGGAAATGAACACCGGCCAGTTCAAGACCATGCTGCGCGACCAGTATCTGGTCGACGCCCAGCCGCTGACCAAGACCAGCGGTCAACCGTTCACCATCGCCGAGCTGGAAGCCGCGATTGAAGGAGTGCTGGCATGAACGCGCCGGTGAAGTTTGAAACCACGCTCAAGGACTGGGAAACCGATCAGGAGGTCCGCTGGTGCCCGGGTTGCGGGGACTATGCGATCCTCAAGGCGGTGCAGCGCACCATGCCGATGATCGGGGCTGACCCGGCCAAGACCGTGTTCATCAGCGGGATCGGCTGCTCGAGCCGTTTCCCCTACTACATGAACACCTACGGCTTCCACACCATCCACGGCCGCGCGCCTGCGTTCGCGACGGGTGCCAATCTCGCCAATCCCGAGCTCGACGTATGGCTGGTGACGGGGGACGGCGATGGCCTTTCCATCGGCGGCAACCACATGCTCCACGTGCTGCGCCGCAACGTGAACATGCAGATCATGCTGTTCAACAACGAAATCTACGGCCTGACCAAGGGGCAAGCCTCGCCTACCAGCCGGATCGGCACGAAGTCGCCTTCGACCCCGATCGGCTCGGTTGACCGGCCGGCCAATCCGGCGGCGTTTGCGCTGGGCGCTGGCGCGCGGTTCGTCGGGCGCGGGTTCGACGTGTCGAAGCACCTGCCCGAAGTGCTGATTGCCGCGCACCAGCACCAGGGCGCGGCCTTCATCGAGATCTTCCAGAACTGCATCGTCTACAACAAGGACGTGTTTGACGACTTCGCCGCGCCCAAGGGGGCGGAGGATCGCCAGCTCTGGCTCAAGCACGGAGAGCCGATGCTGTTCGCCGGTGGCGCCAAGGGGATCGCGATCGACCGCGATGCACTGGCCCTGACTGTGGTCGACGTGGTCGACGGTGACTGGCAGGCTGCGGGCGTGCTGGTGCACGATGTGACCAACCGCTCGATCGCGCACATGCTGGTGGAAATGCCCTTCGGCCCGTTCCCGATGGCGCTGGGCGTCCTCTACGACGACCCGCGCCCGACCTACGAATCTGCCGTAGCCGAGGAAAAGGGCAAAGCGAGCGAAGGCAAGGACACCAACCTCGCGAAACTGTTCGCCAAGGGCCAGACCTGGACCGTAGAGGCAAGCGAGGGGCATCCGGCGTAGTTTTGCTTTCGCGCACTAAGACACTAAGACACGAAGATGTCGCGCGATGATGAGTTGGAGCGGATAGCTCGCGAAGTCGTAGATTGCGGCTATCAGTTGCACCGGGACCTTGGCCCCGGCTTGCTCGAAAGCGTGTACGAGATTTTGCTGTGGCGTCTGGTAGAAGCGCGTGGACTTCTGGTAAAGCGGCAGGTGCCAATATCTATTTCGTATCAGGGCGTTGTCTTCGACAACGCATTCAAAGCGGATCTGTTGGTAGAAGATCGGCTCTTGATTGAGCTTAAATCAACTGAGAGGCATGATCCGGTCTATGCCAAGCAAGTAATCACGTATCTTCGGCTCATGAAACTTCCGCTGGGCCTGCTGATCAATTTTGGCATGCCGACATTCAAGGAAGGAATCAGGCGTATCGCCAACGACTATCACAGTGGCTGGTCACAGGCATGAATCCTTTGTGCCTTAGTGTCTTAGTGCGAGAAATCTGATGGACAACCTCACCCACTCCCTCGTTGGCGCATTGATCGGGCAGGCGGGGCTCAAGCGGAAGACGGGGCTGGCCATGCCCGCGCTGATCATCGGGGCGAACCTGCCGGATCTCGACGCGGCGTGCTTCTTCTGGCTGGAGGGGGTGGAGCACCTCGGTTTCCGCCGCGGGATCACCCATGGCCCGCCCGCGCTGGTGCTCTTGCCGCTGATTCTTGCGGGGCTGCTCTATGGCTTCGACCGCTGGCAGGACTCGCGTGGCAAACGTCCCGAAGGGCGGTTGCCGGTGCAATTCGGCTGGCTCAACGGCCTCGCCTTCCTCGGTTGCCTGACCCACCCGGCGCTCGACTGGCTCAACGTCTACGGCATCCGCCTGCTGGAACCGTTCTCGAGCCAGTGGTTCTACGGCGACACGCTGTTCATCATCGACGTGTGGCTGTGGGCGCTGATGGGCTTCGCGACATGGTTCTCGCTCCGGCGCGAGAAGCGGGGCGGCGAGTGGATGAAGCCCGCGCGGATCGCAATGGTGGTGGCGCTGGGGTATATCGGGTTGAACGGGGCGATCACTGCCAAGGCAGTCGACGATGTCGTGCAAACACATGGCGAAAATGCCTTTGGTGCAAACGCCATCGCCAGTCCGGTTCCCTTTGCTTTCTGGGAGCGCGAGACCATTCGACTTGACCAGTCGCTGTTCGGCCAAACCGTTGTATATCGTATCGGGCGCTGGCCGAATTCATTGGCAAATGAACGCCGGATTCCCGAATTCTCATGTGGACCCGGCACTACACTCAAGCAGGATGAAAAGACTGGGCCGCAAGTTGAAGCTTTCATGTTCTGGTCCCGTGCCCCGTTTGCCGAGCGGGCACCGGATGGCTCGGTGATCCTGCGCGACGCCCGTTTCTACGATCCGCGCGCGCGGGACCGGTTTTCGGTCGCGCTGCCGGATGTGAAGTGTGAGGAACTTTCCGCCCGTTGAACCGTCATTGCGAGCGGCGGAGCCGCGCGGCAATCCAGGGCGCCACGCACTTCGCTCTGGTTTGCCGCGGCGACTGCGTCGCCTCGCAATGACGGGTGGTG
>JAHDXX010000024.1:8655-8974 GCA_023384025.1 Sphingomonadaceae bacterium | reverse complement strand
AACTTCCCGCCGTTTCCCCCGTGTTTCCGGGGGGGGGTCCGGCGCGGAATCCGGGGGCCCCCCGCATTCGGCTCTGGTTCCCGGGGCCGATGGCGCGCCCCCTCAATGACGGGTGGTGGGTAGAATACGGACTATGAAACAATGACCACACCCCAGATCGTATGGCTGCGGCGCGACTTGCGCCTGGCGGACAACCCCGCGCTGTATCATGCGGCACAGGCGGGGCCGGTGGTCGCGGTCTACGTGCTCGACGATGCCCGCGCGAAGAGGCATGCCTATGGCGGGGCGAGCCGCTGGTGGTTGCACCATTCGCTGGAGA
>JAHDXX010000024.1:0-8645 GCA_023384025.1 Sphingomonadaceae bacterium | reverse complement strand
CAGCGCCATGCCCGCCTGATCCTGCGGCGCGGCGATGCGGTGGAGGAACTGTGCAAGGTCGCAGCGGAACTCGGCGCGACCACGGTCCATGCCAACCGCCATTACGAACCATGGTGGCGCAAGGCGCAGAGCGAGCTGAAGGGGCGGCTCGACCTCCAGCTGCACGACGCCAACTACCTGTTCCCGCCCGGTGCGGTGACCACCGGCTCGGGCACGCCGTACAAGATCTACACCCCGTTTTCGAAGGCGGCACTGCTCCCGCCGCGCGATGCGCTGCCCGAGCCGGAGCGGCTTTCCTCGCCCGATACATGGCCTGCCAGCGATGCGCTGGAGGACTGGGGCCTGCTCCCGACCAAGCCCGACTGGGCGGGCGGGATGCGCGACTTCTGGCAGGTCGGCGAGGCGGCGGCGCGCGAGCGGCTCGACTGGTGGGCCGATCACGTCGCCGACTATGACGAAGGCCGCAATTTCCCCTCGGTCGACAAGACCAGCCAGCTTTCGCCGCACCTGCACTTCGGCGAGATTTCGCCGGTGCAGATCTGGCACGCGCTTGCCGCGAAGCGCTCCGCCGGGCGGAAGACCTTCGAGAAGGAGCTGATCTGGCGCGATTATGCCCAGAACGCGATCTGCCAGTTCCCTGCCTACGCCACCCAGAGCTATCGCGACGAATTCGACAAGCTCGCATGGCGCGATCACACCGGTGAGGCCGCCGATGACCTCAAGGCATGGCAACAGGGCCGCACCGGCTACCCCATCGTCGATGCCGGGATGCGCCAGCTATGGCAGACCGGATGGATGCACAACCGGGTGCGGATGATCGCGGCGAGCTTCCTGATCAAGCACCTGCTGATCGACTGGCGCGTGGGTGAGCAGTGGTTCTGGGACACGCTGGTCGATGCCGATTATGCCAGCAACGCCTGCAACTGGCAGTGGGTTGCCGGGTCGGGGGTCGACAGCAACATGTTCGTCCGCATCATGGCGCCATTGAGCCAGAGCGAGAAGTTCGACGCGGCGGGCTATATCCGCGCTTATGTGCCCGAATTGAAACACCTGCCCGACAGCGAGATCCACGATCCTGCACCGGGGCGGCGCGGGCGCTATCCCGACAAGATCGTCGAACACCGCGAGGGCCGTGAACGCGCTCTTGCGGCCTACAAGGCGGCTAAAGAGGGCTGAACCGGCTTGCTCCGTCATCGGGCCATCGCCATAGCAGGGCCATGACGTCGCAATCGGACATCAGGGGTGAGGCGCTGCTGCGCGGCGCGGCGCGGTTCGAGCGCAAGCCGGGCCTGTTCGCACGCATGTTCGCGCCCGGATTCCACAAGGTGCTCGACCGGATCGATGCCGGGCTGGAGAGCGGTACGCTCACCGGCGTGCTGCCCGATGGCACCACCCGCCGGATGGGCGGACGTGCACCGGGGTTCGAGGTCACCGTCACCATCCACGACTGGCGCGCGCTGCTGCGGCTCGCCACCAACGGCTCGATCGGCTGGTACCAGGCGTGGGACGCGGGCGAGTGGTCGAGCGTGGACCCGGTTGCGCTGTTCGCGCTGTTCATGGCCAATGCGGCAACGCTGGGCGGGGCTGCGCGAGCACAGGGCCCGTGGCGGTGGATGGCGCGCGCGGCGCACTGGCTCAATCGCAATTCGAAGGCCGGGGCGCAGCGCAATATCCACGCGCACTACGACCTCGGGAACGACTTCTACGCGGCGTGGCTCGACGAGACGATGAGCTATTCATCGGCGTTTCGCACCGAGGGTGTCGACCTGGTCACAGCACAGCGGCGCAAATGGGAGCGGCTGGCCGAAAGGCTCGGCGAGCCTCCGGCGCTGTTGGAAATCGGCTGCGGTTGGGGTGGGCTTGCCGGGCATTTTGCCCGCCGCGGGGCTCAAGTGACCGCCATCAGCCTGTCGGACGAGCAACTGGCGTGGGCGCGGGCGCGGCAGGACCCGTCCATCGACTTCCGCAAGCAAGACTACCGCGACGTGCGCAGCCAGTACGATGCCGTGGTCAGCGTCGAGATGGTCGAGGCGCTGGGGCGCGAATACTGGCCCGACTTCATGGATTGCCTCGCGCGCAACCTGAAGCCGGGCGGGCGCGCGGCGATCCAGTATATCTCGATGCGCGACGAGCTGTTCGACGCCTATGCGGCGAGCGCCGATTTCATCCAGGCTTATGTCTTCCCCGGTGGGCTGTTGATCCGCACCAGCGAGTTTCGCCGGCTGGCGCAGGAACGCGGGCTTAGCTGGCACGACCAGGACGATTTCGGGCTCGACTATGCCGAAACGCTGCGCCTGTGGCGCGCACGGTTCGACGCGGCGGTGGCCGAGGGGCGCTTGCCCGCCGGGTTCGACGATCGCTTCATCCGCCTGTGGCGCTATTACCTGATGTATTGCGAAGGCGGTTTTCGCGGCGGCGGGATTGACGTGCATCAGGTGACACTGGTCAAACGATAGAACATCACGGGGAGAGAGCCATGTTGAAGAAGATTGTTGTGGGGATTCTCGCCTTGCTGCTGGTAGCGGGTGGGGCGTTCTGGCTCTCGCTCGACAAGGACGAGCGTAACCTGCTCGCGCACATGCCGACTGACCGCAATGTACTGTTCTGGTCAACCGAGCAGCGTGACGCTGCCTTCCGCGCGCTCGACGCGCTGCCGGTGCTGGCCAAGGCGCGGGTGATCGAGGCGGGTGACACGGTCTATCCGCTCCCCAAGGGCGAGCCGCTTGGCCTCGACGTGAAGGACTACATGGCCAGCCAGCGCACTGCGGCGCTGGTGATCGTCGTCGACGGCAAGGTGGTGCTGGAGGAATACGGCCTCGATTTCGGGCCGGAAGGCAAGTGGACCAGCTTCTCCGTCGCCAAGAGCCTGACCTCGACCATGGTCGGCGCCGCGGTGAAGGACGGGCATATCAAGAGCCTCGACGACAAGGTCTCGACCTACATCGCCGGCCTCAAGGGTTCGGAGTATGACAACGTCACGATCCGCCAGCTGTTGACCATGACCAGTGGGGTGCGCTGGAACGAGGACTATGAGGACCCCAAGTCCGACGTCGCGCTGTTCAACGAGCACAAGGCGGAAGATGGTCTGGACGTTACCGTAAGCTACATGCGTGGGCTCAAGCGCGAGGCGCCGGCGGGCGAAAAGTGGGTTTACAAGACGGGCGAGACCAACCTGATCGGCGTGCTGGTGAGCGAGGCGACCGGCAAGCCGCTCGCCGAATACCTGTCGGAAAAGGTCTGGGCCCCGTTCGGGATGGAGCAGGACGCAACCTGGTTGCTCGGTTCGACCGGACACGAAGTCGCCGGATGCTGCATCCAGGCCGCCACGCGCGATATGGCGCGCTTCGGCCTGTTCATCATGGGCGGCGGCATGGCCGGGGGCGAGCAGGTCTTGCCGGATGGCTGGATCGCGGCGGCGACCACCCGCCAGGCCGACATCGGCGTGCCCGGCAAGGGCTACGGCTACCAGTGGTGGACCTATGACGACGGCACCTACGCCGCGCAGGGCATCTTCGGGCAGGGCATCTTCATCGATCCGGCGCGCAAGCTGGTGATCGCATCGAACAGCAACTGGCCCCGTGCCAGCGCCGGGCCGGAAGGAGAGGCGCGCGAGGCGTTCTACAAGCGGGTGCAGGCAGCGGTCGACGCGCGCGCTGGCAAATAGCGCGCGGCGTCAGGCGGTGTAGCGGTACACCGTGCTCGGCGCATAGCGGGCAAGGATATTGTCGTGCACGATCGGGCTGAGCAGCTGGTCGAACGCGCAACCGACGATCGAGTTGTCCCACCACACCACTTCGGCCTGGAGCGATTCGAGGCCGGGCAGGGTGATCCAGCACAGCTGGCCCTGGTGCATCCGGTTGATTGCTGACGCGCTGAAGCCGGAGATCGAAAGATCGTGAACCACGGTCTGGAACGCGCGGCCGCCGGACGCACGCAACTGCGCCGGGATGGTCAGCCGCGTGCGTGGCGAGCAGCGGTCTTCCTGGGCGGCCAGTTCGTAGCGTTCGTGCGAGTTCAGGATCATCTTGCCAGTCCTTGCGACACGGCCTTGCCCGGACCTTTCCGGACAGGCTTGGCAAAGTCTGGCCCCCGGCGGTTACCCGGTGGTAACAATCAAGCCCTAAGCAAAATTAACCAACCCGCTCGCGGTGACAGGTGGCGAAATCGTCGGCCAGCAGGGTCACGATCCGGTTGGCAACGACGTCCGGTTCCTTGACCGTCTGCGGGTCTTCCCCGGGATAGGCCTTGGCACGCATCGCGGTGCGGGTGGCGCCGGGATCGACCAGCGCTACGCGCACGCCGCCGATTTTCTCGACTTCCCGGGCATAGCTTTCCAGCAGCGATTCAAACGCGGCCTTGGTCGCGCCATAGGCGGCCCAGAACGGGCGGGCAGCCGAGCCGACCGAGCTGGTCAGCCCGATCACCCGGCCCTGGCCGCTGCGCTTCAGCAAGGGATCGAACGCGGCCAGCATGGCTTGCGTGGCAAGGAAGTTGATGGTGACTGCCTGCCCCAGCTGCTTGGCATCGATCTGGGTTACGGGCGTCAGCGTTGGCAGATAGGCGGCCGAAAGCACCAGGATATCGAGCTTGTCCCAGCGCGAGGCCATGGCTGCGGCGAGGCGGGCAACACCGTCAGGCTCGGTCAGGTCGACCGGCGCGATGGTCGATGTCCCGCCTGCGGCATGGATCGCGTCGTCCACTTCCTCCAGTTTCTTCACGGTGCGGGCGGTGAGCACGACATGGGCACCGGCCCGGGCCAGTTCGAGCGCAGTGGCCGCGCCGATCCCCTGGCTCGCGCCGGTGACGAGCGCAACGCGCCCTTCGAGCGGTCGGTTGGTGGTCATCAGGCTACCTTGTCGAACGGAAGCTGGGCTTCGCGCTCGGCGCGCTGGGCCAGGTCGGTCAGGGTGGTGGGATAGTCGCCGGTGAAGCAGGCGTCGCAGAATTGCGGCTGGGCGACATTGCGCTCGATCCCGCCGACCGCGCGATAGAGGCCGTTGAGGGAGACGAATGCGAGGCTGTCGGCCTTGATGAATTCGCGCATCGGCTCCAGCTCCATCCGCGCGGCGAGCAGCTTGGAGCGTTCGGGGGTGTCGACCCCGTAGAAGCAGCTGTGCGCAGTCGGCGGGCTGGCGACGCGGAAGTGGACTTCCTTGGCCCCGGCATCGCGCATCATCTCGACGATCTTCATGCTGGTGGTGCCGCGTACGATCGAATCGTCGATCAGGACGATCCGCTTGCCTTCGACCAGCGCACGGTTGGCATTATGCTTGCGCTTAACGCCCGAGTGCCGGGCACCGTCGCTCGGCTGGATGAAAGTCCGCCCGACGTAGTGGCTGCGGATGATGCCGAGTTCGAACGGTACGCCCGATTGCTGCGAGTATCCGATTGCAGCGGGCACCCCGCTGTCGGGCACGGGCACAACCAGATCGGCATCGGTCGGGCATTCCAGCGCCAGTTGCGCGCCGATGGCCTTGCGCGCTTCGTAGACGCTGCGCCCGGCGAAAAGCGAATCGGGACGGCTGAAATAGACATGCTCAAAGATGCAGGGTCGTGCGCCGTGCTGGCCGAACGGGTGGTGGCTGGAAATGCGGCCGTCCTGGCGCACTTCGACGATCTCGCCCGGCTCAATCTCGCGCTCGAAGGTCGCGCCGACCACGTCGAGCGCCACGGTTTCGCTGGCAAATACGACCGCATCACCGATCCGGCCCATCACCAGTGGGCGGATGCCCAGCGGATCGCGACAGGCGATCATCCGCTTGGGGGTCATGCAGATCAGCGAGTATGCCCCTTCGACCATCCGCAGCGCATCGACAAACCGGTCGAGCAGCGTGGGATAGCGGCTGGTGGCGATCAGGTGGATGATCACTTCGGTGTCGGACGACGACTGGAAGATCGCGCCCTTTTCCACCAGCTGCTGCCGCAGGAAACCGGCGTTGGAGATATTGCCGTTGTGCGCCACCGAGAAGCCGCCGCGGGCAAGGTCGGCATGGAGCGGCTGGACATTGCGCAGCCCCTGGCCGCCGGTGGTCGAATAGCGCACGTGGCCCGAGGCCATGTGACCGGGCAGTTCGCCCAGCAGCGACTGGTCGGAAAAGACCTGCGCGACATGGCCGAGCCCGCGCCGCGCGAAGAACTCCTTGCCATCCCAGCTGACGATTCCGCAGGCTTCCTGCCCGCGATGCTGCAAGGCATGGAGCCCGAGCGCGGTGATCGCCGCAGCTTCGGCATTGCCGATGACGCCGAAGACGCCGCATTCCTCGCGCAGCTTGTCGCCGTCGAGGTCGAGGAACGGGTGGGTCAGGTTCATGACGGTTTCCGGCAATGGGCGTGGCGCGGCTCGCGCGCTCTTTGGCGATGTTACCGATCAATTACAAGGCTGGCGCGAGCCCGGTAAGCCACCTGTCACGGGAATTCGTTGCGCATGTCCACAAGCCTGCCTAAATCGCCAATCCGTAAACCATATTCACCGGACTGGCGCTTCCCCTTGATCCTCAATCCCTTCGAATGGATGATCGCCCGGCGTTACCTGCTGCCCGGGCGCAGTGAAGCTTTCATCGCCCTGGTGGCAGGGATCAGCGTGGTCGTGGTCATGCTGTCTGTTGCCATGCTGGTCATCGTGATGAGCGTGATGAACGGTTTCCGCGGCGAATTGCTCGACCGGATCGTCGGGCTGAACGGCCATGCGATCATCCAGGCCTATGGCGGGCGGCTGGAAAACTGGCAGGACGTGCTGGAACGCACCCGCAAGACCGAAGGCGTGGTCAGTGCCTCGCCGCTGATCGAGCAACCTTTGCTGGGCACAGCCAACGGCCGGGTCGACGGGATCGTGGTGCGCGGCAACACGGCCGAAGATATCGCCGACCTGTCGGACAAGGTGCTGATGGGCAACCTGTCCGAACTGCGGGCCAATGCCGGCAATGTCGCGATTGGCGAACAGTTGGCGCTCAACCTCGGCGCGGGGGTGGGGGATACGATCACCATCATCAACCCGGCCGGGCGCTCCACCCCGTTCGGAACCGTCCCGCGTCAGATCGGCTATCGCGTGGCGGCCGTGTTTGCGACCGGGGTGTACGATTTCGACAAGGCTTTCGTGATCATGCCGATCCCCGATGCGCAGACCCTGCTGCTGACGGGCGACACCATCGCCATGATCGAAGTCGTGACCGAAGACGCCGACCGGGCCGATGAAATTCTCGCTCCCGTAGCGCAGAGCCTTTCCGGGCGGGCCGAGATCAACAGCTGGAAACGCATCAACGCCTCGATCTTCGAAGCGCTGGAGGTGGAGCGGGTGGCGATGTTCTTCGCCCTTTCCATCATAGTCGTGGTCGCGGCGTTCAACATCCTGTCCTCGCTGGTGATGCTGGTGCGCTCGAAAACGCGCGACATCGCCATCCTGCGCACGATGGGCGCGACCCGCCGCAACATGGTCAAGATCTTCGTCACCACCGGCTTCACCGTGGGCACCATCGGGACAGTCGCCGGACTGGCGCTGGGATTCCTCGTGCTTGCCTTCCGCCAGCCGATTGTCACCTTCATCCAGTGGGCGACCGGGGCGCAGATCTGGGACCCGTCCGTGCGGTTCCTGACCGAGCTGCCGGCGCGGGTCGATCCGGTGGAAATCCTCGGCATCTCGCTGCTGGCGCTGGGGCTGAGTTTCCTGGCGACGCTCTATCCGGCCTACAAGGCGGCCAATACCGATCCGGTCCAGGTGCTGCGCTATGAGTAAACCTGGCTTTGCCCCGATTGTCCGCCTGCGCGGGCTGACCCGCGGCTTCGAGCAGGGCGGCGAACGGATCGACGTGCTGCGCGGGGTCGACCTCGACATCGAACGAGGCGAGATCGTCGCGCTGCTTGGCCCGTCCGGCTCGGGCAAGTCGACCCTGTTGCAGGCGGTCGGACTGCTGGAGGGCGGGTTTGGCGGGCGGATCGAGATCGCCGGTGTGCCCGCGCACGAGCTGGCGTCGGATGATCGCACCACCCTGCGGCGCGAGCATCTCGGTTTTGTCTACCAGTTCCACCACCTGCTGCCGGACTTTACCGCGCAGGAAAACGTGGTCCTGCCGCAGATGGTCGCCGGGCGCGAGCGGAGCGAATGCGATGCGCGTGCGCGCCAGTTGCTGACCGTGCTTGGCCTCGATCACCGCCTCGGTCACCGGCCCAGCCAGCTTTCGGGTGGGGAGCAGCAGCGCGTGGCGGTGGCCCGGGCGCTGGCCAACAAGCCGACGCTGGTGCTGGCCGACGAGCCGACCGGCAACCTTGACGAGCACACCAGCGACCGGGTTCTGGCGCAGTTCCTCGAACTGGTCCGGGGCGAGGGCACCGCCGCGCTGGTCGCCACCCATAACGAACGGCTGGCATCGCGGATGGACCGGGTGGTGCGGCTGCACGACGGGGTGCTGGCTTAGTCGCCATCTTGCCCGCGCGCACGGCCCGTGCGATGAGGCGGCGCGCGATCATGCGCCATGAGGATGCCAAAGGTATGCAGGCGATTGACTGGACTGCCCCCGCCACCCTGATCGAACGGGATGATGAGGGGTCTGACCTGCACTACGAGTTCAAGACCGTCGCGACCGGTTCGCTTGCCGAACTGGTCCGCCGGGTTGCCGGGTTGCCGGTGGTCGAACGCGCGCGGCTGGTGATCG
>JAHDXX010000023.1:3060-20931 GCA_023384025.1 Sphingomonadaceae bacterium | reverse complement strand
GGCGCGTCTCCAGCGCGGCAAGGGTCTTGCGACGCGCGGCCAGTTCGGTCTCGCGGGTCTCCAGCGCAGCGAGCGCCTGCCGCGCCTCGCGGTCGAGCCGCTCGCCGCGCTCGATCTCGGCCCGCAAGGCAGCGGTGCGGCGGCGCACTTCGGGCAGGGTCGTCTCCAGCATGGCGCTGAGATAGACCGTCTCGCGCAAGGAGCCGGGGCGCAGCGCCGACAGCGCCACCGGGCGGCGGGCCAGTTTCTGCAAGGCTGCCGTCAGCCGCAGGAGCGGTTCGCGCCGCTCGGCAAGACGCCGCTGCAGCGCCCGGCGCTGGCCGTCGATCAGCGAGAGGCGCGCTTCGGCGGCAGCAATCCCGGCTTCGGCCTGCTGGATCCGCGCCGCCAGGGCCGCGGCTTCGCGCGCGGTCTTTTCCGCAGCCTCGGTGGCAGCACGGGCTTCGCGCTCGAGCCGCTCGCTGCGCCGCTCTGCCTCCGCCGCCTCGGCCTGGGCCCGGGCGAGCGCGGCACGGGTCGCTTCCGGCTGCGCAAACACGCCCTCGCGTTGCGCCAGCGCCGCTGCGGCGAGACTGGCCGCCAGCGGCACGGCAACAAGCAGGGAGGCACGGAACCGGTTCACGCGGATCACCCTGCCCGATGATAGGGGTGCCCGGCAAGGATCGCCGTGGCCCGGTAGAGCTGTTCCAGCAGCATGGCCCGCGCCATGAGGTGCGGCCAGGTCGCCTTGCCGAACGCGAGCAGCAGGTCTGCCCCGCGCCGCTCCGTATCGCTGTGCCCGTCCGCCGCGCCGATCAGGAAGCGGGTCTCGCGCACGCCGTCATCGCGCCAGCGGCCGAGCACGGCGGCGAGCTCTTCGGACGGCAGGTCGCGCCCGCGCTCGTCGAGCAGCACGGTTCTGGAGGGCGTGGCCAGATCGGGCATCCGTCCGCCGCTGTCGGGCAGCTCGGTCAGCCGAAGCGGCCAGGTAATCCGTTTCGCATAACGTTCGACCAGATCACCCTCGGGCGAGCGGGCGATCTTGCCCCGCGCGACGACGTGCAGCAGCATGGCAGTGCGGGATCAGGCGGTCCCGGCGGACACCGGCGGCGCGTCGCCGAAGGCCCACATGCGTTCGAGGTTGTAGAAGCTGCGCACTTCGGGGCGGAACAGGTGCACCACCACGTCACCGGCATCGATCACGACCCAGTCCGCCGCAGGCAGGCCTTCCAGCCGCACCGGGCCGAACCCGGCCTGCTTGATCCGCTCCGCCAGCTTCTGGGCGATCGCCGCCACCTGCCGGGTCGAACGGCCCGAGGCGATGACCATGTGATCGGCCATGCTCGATTTGCCCGCCAGCGGGATGGAGACAACGTCCTGCCCCTGTTCCTCGTCAAGCTGCTCGATCACCAGCGCGTGCAGCGAGCCCGGCTCGGTCACGATCGGGGGCGGGCTGTCAGCCACGGGGGACGTCGTACGGATATGCGCCTCGGTCATGGGCGAATGCAAAGCTCCTGAATGGAAAGGCAAAAGGAATAAGGTCGCGGGATCGCAGCATCTAGCTCTGGCCGGGCTCGTTCGACGGGACAGTCGAGCGGGTCAGCGGATCGCGCACCGGCCGCTCGGGCAGGCGCAGGGCCCAGTCGGGATCGGCGCGGCGCAGGGCCGTTGCCGAGCGGCTGTCAGGGTCGAAACGCAGTATGGCCAGTGCCGGTGCACTCCACTTGCCCCGCTGGGAAAAACTCGCTGGCGGGAGGCGGTAGCGCCGCAGCCAGGCCATCGCGGGGCTGGCGATAGCGGCTGCATCATAGCCCGGTCGGGCGATAACCGCAATCGGCATGGTCCGGGCGATCCCGCGCCAGTCGCGCCAGTGGTGGAACTGGGCGAGATTGTCCGCCCCCATCAGCCACACAAACTCGTGCCGGGGGAAGCGGCGGGCGAGCGCGCGCAAGGTGTCGACCGTGAAGCGGGTGCCGAGCTCGCGCTCGATCGCCGTGACGCGGATCGGTGCGCGCCGCGCCTCTCGGCGGGCCGAGCGCATCCGCTTGGCGAGCGGGGCCATCCCGGCCCTCGGCTTCAGCGGGTTGCCGGGCGACACCAGCCACCAGACCTCGTCCAGCCCCAGTGCCTCGCGCGCAAACAGACTGATCCGGCGGTGGCCGCCGTGGGCGGGATTGAAGCTGCCACCAAGCAGGCCGATGCGCGCCATCAGACGTGCGCCATCAGGGGCGGGTCTGCCCTGTTCCGCGGACCTGCCACTTGTAGGTCGTCAGCCCTTCGAGCGCGACCGGCCCGCGCGCGTGAAGCCGCCCGGTGGCAATGCCGATCTCGGCCCCGAGCCCGAACTCGCCGCCGTCGGCGAACTGGGTCGAGGCATTGACCATCACGATCGCCGAATCGACTTCGGCAAGGAAGCGCTCGGCCGCGTGCGGGTCGTCGGTCACGATCGCTTCGGTATGGCCCGAACCGTGCGCGGCAATGTGCGTCATCGCTGCGTCGATCCCGTCAACCACCGCGACAGAGAGGATCGCCTCGAGATACTCGGTGCCCCAGTCGTCCTCGCTCGCCGCACCGATGCGCGGATCGAGCGCCTGCGCCCGGGCATCGCCGCGCAACTCGCACCCCGCATCGAGCAGGGCCGCGCAAACCGCACCGGAGCCTTCGAACCGGGCATCGAGCAGCAGGGTTTCCATCGCCCCGCAGATGCCTGTCCGGCGCAGCTTGGCATTGACCGCGATGGCCTGCGCCATCGCGGGGTCCGCGGCATGGTGCACATAGGTGTGGCAGATGCCATCCAGGTGCGCGAGCACCGGGACCCGCGCATCGGCCTGGACCCGCGCCACCAGCCCCTTGCCCCCGCGCGGCACGATCATGTCGAGCAGGCCAGCGGCGGCGAGCATCGCCCCGACAACCGCCCGGTCCTGGTCCGGGACCAGCTGGACCGCTGCCTCCGGCACGCCGCCCCGGGCAAGGCCGCGGGCCATCGCGGCGTTGATCGCGCGGTTGGAATGGACCGCCTCGCTCCCGCCGCGCAGCAGCACCGCATTGCCTGCGCGCACGCACAGTGCAGCAGCATCGGCCGTCACATTGGGGCGGCTCTCGTAGATAATCCCGATCAGACCGATGGGAATGCGCACCCGGCTGAGCGCAAGGCCGCTGGGCGCCATGCTGTGGTCGATCACCTGCCCGACCGGGTCAGGCAGCGCCGCCACCTGCGCGACCGCATCGGCAATGCCTGCGAGCCGCGCCGGGTCGAGCCGCAGCCGGTCCAGCATGGCGGAAGACAAGCCATTGGCTTCGCCTTGCGCCAAGTCGCGCGCATTGGCGGCAAGGATCGAGGTTTCGTCTTCGCGCAAGGCGGCGGCCGCGTGGCGCAAGGCTTCGGCCTTGGCCATATCGCCCATCAGCGCGAGCTGACGCTGCGCCGCGCGCCCGCGTGCGGCAAGCGCGGCAACGAGCGCCTCGGGGGTCTCCGGATTGTTCTCGATTACGGTCATCCCGCGTGCCGTAGCAGGGGGATTCGCCCCTGTCAGGCGCGGATTCGCGTGAACGATCCCACGAATCGCTACGCATCCGCACGACTCATCGCGCGAGTCCATCGACTCGGCCCTGACAAAGGTTAAGCGATTCGACGCTGGGCGATTCGTCTGTTACCGGCCCCGCCAACGAAAACGCAGGGACGTGGGGTCGCCGCCTTGAAGACAACTAACGCCGCTGGCGGATGGAACGCCCGCTTGCGGGACTGGTTCCCCGATCGCGAATTCTTCATGCGGTCGCAGGGTCAGGTCCGTTTCATCAAGATTTCGTCGAAAGTGCAGATCGTGGCTGCGGCAATTGTCGCGCTGGCTACCCTGATCTGGGCCATTTCCTTCGTCGCCATGGGCTGGACCCAGTACCGCGCGCAGGCTGACCGCTGGTCGCTGCTCGAACGCGAAGCCAAGGTCGCCCAGTCGGAAGAGCGGGTCAACGCCTACCGCGACGATCTCGGCAACGTCACCCAGGATCTGGCCAAGCGCCAGCAGTTCCTCGAGCAGATGGTCGAAGCCCTGCCCGAAGACGTGACCGGTGACGACACGGTGACCGATTCGTCGAGCGAAGCGGCAGAAACGGTCGAGAAAGTCAGCACCGCCTTGCCTGAAGCGGCCGAACTGGCCCGGATCGAAGCCCGCCAGCTCGCCCTGGTCGAGCGCCTGACCCGGTTCGCCGACAGCCGCGCGGCACGCGCCTCGCTCGCCATCCGCAAGCTCGGACTCGATCCGGCAGTCATGCTGCGCGCAGCCGAGCAGGACGCCATGGGCGGCCCGCTGGAGCTGCTCGCCACGGGCCGCAACGGCGAAATCGACCCGCGGTTCGAACGGCTCGGCCTCAGCCTGGCGCGGATGGCTGCGCTGGAACGCGGGCTTGACGGCATCCCGCAGGTTCGCCCGGCAGCGATTGCCGAAATCTCGTCAAGCTTCGGCTATCGCCGCGATCCCTTCACCCGGGGCGCCGCGATGCATTCGGGGATCGATTTCAAGGGCCCGATCGGCGCACCGATCTTCGCTGCGGCTGACGGCGTGGTCAGCTTCGTCGGGCGCAAGTCGGGCTACGGCAACGTGGTCGAGATCAGCCACGGCAACGGGCTGATGACCCGCTATGCCCACTTGTCGCGTTTCGACACCCGCGTGGGGCAGCGGGTGGCCGCCGGCGAGAAGATTGCAGGGCTCGGCAACACCGGTCGCTCGACCGGGCCGCACCTGCATTTCGAGGTGCGCATCAACGATCGCGCGGTCAACCCGCGCCCCTTCCTGGAGATGGCCCCCAATGTTCTCGAAGAAGCCCGCCGCGACCCGGCAATCGCCAGCCGCCAGGCAGGACAGGCCCGTGGCCAGCAGTAAGTCGACCTTCTCCGTCATCGGCGCGGACGTGACCATCCGCGGCGACGTGACCGCTTCGACCGAACTTCATGTCGATGGTTCGATTGAAGGCGACATCCAATGCGCGTCGCTGGTGCAGGGTGAAACCAGCACCGTGACCGGTGCGGTGACCGCGGAGAGCGCCCGCCTCGCCGGCCGTGTGGTCGGCAGCATTTCCGCGCGCGACCTCGTCGTGCTGCGGTCCGCCCGGATCGAAGGCGATGTCAGCTACGATGCGCTCACCATCGAACAGGGCGCCCAGGTTGACGGCCGCCTGTCGCACCGGGTGCCGGGCAAGGCCGGGGCCGACAAGAGCGCCGAGCCGGTACTGACCCTCGCGAACTGAGCGCCGCTAAAGCACTTCGGCGCGCAGGGCCTTGCGGTCGAGCTTGCCGATAATCGTCTTCGGCAGGCTGTCGCGCACGACAACCCGGTCGACCCGCTCGTGCTTGCCGACGCGCGCATTGAGCCATTCCCTGAGCGCTTCGGCATCGCCGGTCCCCGCCTCTGCCAGCGTGACATAGACCCGCGGCACTTCGCCGAGGTATTCGTCGGGCACCCCGATCACCAGCGCTTCCTTGACCGCCGGGTTCTGCAGGATCACGTCCTCGACCACGCTCGGGAAGACCTTGAACCCGCCAACCGCGATCATGTCCTTGATCCGGTCGACGATCTCGAGAAAGCCGTCGGCGTCGATCGTGGCCACGTCACCGGTGCGCAGCCAGCGTTTGCCGTGATGGATCGCAAACACGTCTGCATCGGTTTCCGGCCGGTTCCAGTAACCGCGCATGATCTGCGGGCCGTGGACCGCCAGTTCGCCCGGCTCACCCGCCGGCGCCAGCCTTGCGGGGTCCTCCTTGTCGAGCAGCAGCACTTCGGTGCCGACCACGACCTGGCCGATGGTCCCTTTCTTGCGGGTGCCTTCATAGGGATTGGCCGAGACCACGCCGCTGCTTTCAGTCAGGCCATAACCCTCGACCAGCCGCACGCCCGTCACGTCCTCGAAGCGGTCGTGCACCGGCGCAGGCATCGGTGCCCCGCCGGAAATACACACCTTGAGCGAGGACAGGTCGGTCTTCGCAAGGTCCGGATGGTCAAGCAGCGCCTGGAACATGGTCGGCACGCCCGGAAAGCCGGTGCAGCGGTAACGCTCGATGGTCTGGAGCACCTGCTTCGCCTCGAACCGGGGCACCATCGCGATCGAAGCGCCGGTGACCATGGCGTGGTTGAGCAGCGCGGTGTTGGCAAAGACATGGAAGAACGGGAGCGCGCCCATCATCACTTCCTTGTCCGCTTCGCCGAACGGATTGAGCGCGGCGACCTGCTGCGCGTTCATCGACAGGTTGGCGTGGGTCAGCATGGCGCCCTTGGGCCGTCCGGTGGTGCCGCCGGTATATTGCAGCAGGGCGAGGTCGGATTGAGGGTCGGCTTCTCCAGTCGGCAAGGATCGGTATGACAGGCAGTCACGCCACGAACGAACGCTTTGGCCCCACGCAACCTTGGCGATCTTGCTCCGCCCCAGCGTTTTCAGCAGCAGGCCCTTGCCCCACGGCAGCATGTCCGCCAGCGAACCGACCACCAGCGTTTCGAGCGAGGAGCCTTCGAGCACCGCATGTGCTGTCTTGTACAGTTCGGGCACATCGAGCGTGACCAGCAGGCGGGTGCCGCTGTCCTCGACCTGCCACGCCAGTTCCTCGACCGTGTAGAGCGGGGAGAAATTGACCACCACCGCCCCCGCCATCATCGCCCCGTAATAGGCGGCGGCGTAGACCGGCACGTTGGGCAGGAACAGCCCGACGCGGTCGCCCCTGGAAATGCCGCTTTCGGCGAGGCCGGCGGCAAAACGCCGCGCATCGGCGTAAATCTCGCGGTAGCTGCAGGTCCGCCCCATGAAATACAGGAACGGGGCCACAGGATTGCGGGCCACGGTCCGCTCCAGCAGCGCGGGCAGCGTCTGCGGTTCGAGCGGCATGTCCCACGGGTGCGGATGGTGATACGGGGGCTTGCTGACATCCATGTCAGCAAGTGTGGCGCAAGCGCACCTTCCGCACAAGCGCAATCGGCGGCGTAAACCGCCGCTGCATCAACCGCTTGCCTGCTAACGCTTACTCGCCGGCTTCGCCCGCGCGCTTGGCTTCGAGCCAGGCCGCCGCTTCGGCTTCCTGCGCAGCTTCGGCGGCTGCCTTCTCGGCCGAATCGCGCTCGGCGCGCAGTTCGGCGATCAGCTTGTCACGGTCGCTGGTGTCGCCGGTCGCTTCGACTTCTGCGCCTTCGACCGTGCCGGCCTTCTTCGCCGCCTTGGCAACCATGGCATCGAGCTCGCGCTGCGAGCACAGGCCCAAGGTCACCGGGTCCTTCGGCTGGATGTTGGCGATGTTCCAGTGGCTGCGGTCGCGGATCGCGGCGATGGTGTTGCGCGTGGTGCCGATCAGCTTGCCGATCTGCGCATCGGTGATTTCCGGGTGGTTGCGCAGGATCCAGGCGATCCCGTCGGGCTTGTCCTGCCGCTTCGACACCGGGGTGTAGCGCGGGCCCTTGGTGCGGGTGGTTTCGACCGGGGCCTTCTGCATCTTGAGGCGATAGGCCGGGTCTTCCTGCCCGCGCTCGATCTCGGCCAGGGTGAGTTCGCCCGAATGGAGCGGATCGCGCCCGGTGTACTTGCTGCCGGCGAGGTCATCCGCCATCGCCTGCACTTCGAGGATGTGGAGGCCGCAGAAATCGGCGATCTGTTCGAAACTGAGCGCGGTGTTGTCGACCAGCCAGGTGGCGGTGGCATGCGGCATCAGCGGGGTGGGTTGGGCCATGTTGCGTGTCCTGAAAATAGAAGGGCCGCCCCTTCCCGGAGCGGCCATGCGGCGCCGAGATAGGCCATGGGCGCGCCGAGGGCAAGCGCTTAGGCGGGCAAAACGGCGTCTTCGAGCGCGACGAGGCCGGCCACAAACTGGTCGGTCGCGGCATCCCAGCTGAATTGCGCAGCGTGCCCGGCACAGTCGCTGCTCCTGCAATAGAGCGCAGCATCGATCGCGCGCTCAAGCTGGTCGGACAAGGCTCCGACACGGTCCGTCACGATATCGACCGGTCCCGCCACCGGGTAGGCCGCAACCGGCGTGCCGCAGGCGAGGGCCTCGATCATGACGAGACCGAAAGTATCGGTCCGGCTCGGAAACACGAACACGTCCGCACCGGCATAGCACCCGGCAAGCTCGGTCCCGCTCTTGCGGCCGAGGAAATGCGCTTCGGGGAAGCGTGCTTGGAGGGCAGTCAATTCCGGCCCGTCACCGACCACCACCTTGCTGCCCGGATAGGGCGCGGCAAGGAACGCTTCGATATTCTTCTCGACCGCGACGCGTCCGACATAGAGCTGGATCGGACGCGGCATGTCGGCGAACTGCGGCGGTGGCGGTGCACCGGGGGTGAAGCAGGCGAGATCGACTCCCCGGCTCCAGTGATGCAGCCGGACAAGGCCATGAGCGCGCAGTTCGCGCCGGATCGACTCGGTTGCCACCATGATCCGCTGCACCGGGCCGTGGAACCAGCGGATGTAGCGCCAGAAAAGTCCCGCCGACAGGCCGGTCCGCCGGGCAAGGTACTCCGGAAACTGGGTGTGGTAAGCCGTGCTGAACGGCCTGCCTTGCCGCAGGCAGTGGCGGCGGGCGGCAAGCCCGAGCGGGCCCTCGGTCGCGATGTGGACCGCATCGGGAGCGAACCCGGCAATGCGGGCCGCGACCTCGCCCGGGGCAGGCAAGGCAAGGCGGATTTCGGGATAAGTCGGGCACGGCAGCGAAGCGAACTGGTCAGGTGCGATGACCATGACCTCGTGTCCCCGCTCGCGCAGGATCGCGCAGGTCGTGGTGAGGGTACGCACGACCCCGTTCATCTGCGGCGTCCAGGCATCGGTCACAATCGCGATCCGCTGCGGAAACGGCATGGCATCACTGGAAGGGAAAGCCGTGATACGGTTCATGCTGCGTTCCTGACCGGTGCCGCGTGGGCACGCGCCTCTTCCCGCCTTGCGACTTCCTCGGGCCAGTGGAGCAGTTCCATCCGCCCGTCGAAATGCTCCACCAACGCTGTGCAGCCTTCGACCCAGTCGCCGTCGTTGTAGTATTCGATCCCGTCGAAATCTCGGATCTCGGCGTTGTGGATGTGCCCGCACACGACCCCGTCGACCCCGCGCTCGCCCGCCGCGCGCGCAACCACTTCCTCGTAGCGCGAGATGAACTCGACCGCGTTCTTGACCTTGTGCTTGGCCACCTTGGACAGCGACCAGTAAGGCAGGTCGAACGCACGCCGGACCACGTTGACCCAGTGGTTCAGCCCCATCAGCAGGTGGTAAAGTGCATCGCCCACGAACGCGAGCCAGCGGTGCGCCAGCATGACGGCGTCGAACTCGTCGCCGTGGAGCACCATCAGGCGCCGCCCGTCCGCGGTGGTGTGGAAGGCCGCGCGCCGGATCTCGACCCCGCCGAAGTTCATGCCGGTGAACTGGCGGAACATCTCGTCGTGGTTGCCCGGGATATAGACAATCCGGGTGCCGCGCCGCGCGCGCTTCAGGATCCGCCGGACCACGTCATTGTGTGCAGCGGGCCAGTAGAACTTCTTCTTCAGCCGCCAGCCGTCGATGATGTCGCCCACGAGGTACATCGTCTCGCTGTCGGTATGGTCGAGGAAGTCGATCAGCAGGTCCGCGTTGCAACCCTTGGTGCCGAGATGGATGTCGCTGATCCAGATCGTGCGATAGCGGCGGCGCTGGCCCGGGCTGGCGGGCAGGCGGGCAAGGGTATCGGTCGCGGCCATGATGCCTCCGGGCTGACGGTCTCGCCCGGAGCCTATGGCGCTTCAATGTGACATCATCGCCGCAATTGGGTGACGGTTGCGAGTCAACCGGGCCGCGAGTGTAAGTCCATCGTCACAAAGCGTGGCAGCCCTGCAACCCGCGCCAGCCAGCGCCCGATCGCCGGATAGTCGCCGAGGCCGAACCCGGCTTCTTCCGCCTTGTGGGTATAGGCGTAGAGCGCGATGTCGGCGAGCGTCGCCGCCTCGCCGACCAACCAGTCGCGCGCCGCAAGGTGCTCGTCCATCACCCGCAGGGCATCGGCCCCGGCGACCCGCTTGGCCATGATCTGCCCGCGTTGCTGGTCCGACAGGTTGCCCTCGCCGACAAAGCGCAGCCAGAACCGCAAAGTCGCCACATTGGGTTCGTGGTTGTATTGCTCGAAGAACATCCACCGCAGCATGTCGGCGCGGTCGAACCGGTCGTCCGGGATCAGCGGCGAGCCCTCGGCCAGGTACCAGCACGCCGCATTGCTTTCCGGCAGGAACCGCACGCCGCTCCCTTCGCCGATCTGGAGCACCGGAATGCGCCCGTTGGCGTTGACGGTGGCGAGGAATTCGGGGGTGCGCGTCTCGCCCTGCATGATGTCGTACTGCCGGGTCGCCAGCGGCAGCCCCAGCAGCGCGGCGGTAAGCTTGATCTTGTAGCAATTCCCGCTGCGCGGGTCTTCGTGGAGAGTGAACGGCTCAGCCACCAGTAACCTCCAGCACGATCTTGCCGATGTGCTCGCCCGCTTCCATCCGCGCGTGGGCACCGGCGGCATCCGCCAGCGGGAAGGTCTGGTCCATCACCGGCCCGAGCGTGCCGTCAGTGAACAGCGACCAGACGTTGCGCTCGATCTCGCCGGCGAGCAGCGTCTTGAACGCATCCGAACGCGGGCGCAGGGTCGAACCGGTTAACGTCAACCGGCGGCTCATGATCACAGCCATGTTGAGCTCGGCGCTCATTCCACCAAGCACCGCGATGGTCACATGGCGGCCGTCCTCGGCAAGGCATCTGAGGTTGCGCGGGACATAGCTGCCCGAAACCATGTCGAGCACGATCTCGACCCCCTTGCCGCCGGTAAACGCCTTCACTTCCTCGACAAAGTCCGCCTCGCGATAGTTGACCGAGAGGTCGGCCCCGAACGCGCGGGAGGCAGCGCACTTGGCTTCGTCGCCGCAGGTGGTAATCACCGTCAGCCCGAAGGCCTTGCCCAGCATGGTCGCCATCGTGCCGATGCCGCTGGTCCCGCCGTGGACGAGCAAGGTCTCGCCTTCCCGCGCCCAGCCCCGTTCGAACACGTTGTGCCATACAGTGAACAGGGTTTCCGGGATCGCTGCGGCCTCGGCCAGCGACATGGTGTCGGGGACAGTCAGGCAATGGCCGATGTGGGCGAGGCAGTATTCGGCATAGCCCCCGCCGGAGACCAGCGCACAGACCCGCTCGCCGAGAAATTCCCGCGGGACGCCTTCGCCCACCGCGACGATTGCGCCCGCCACTTCCAGCCCCGGGATCGGCGAGGCGCCCGGCGGCGGGGGATAGAGCCCCTGGCGCTGGATCGCGTCGGGCCGGTTGACCCCGGCAAAAGCAACGCGGACCAGCACCTGGTTCTCGCCCGGCTGCGGCACCGGCACGGTTTCCGGTCGCAGCACGTCCGGCCCGCCGGGCGCGTCGAAGCCGACCGCGGTCATCGTTTCAGGAACCTGCTGGACCATGCGAACCCCCGTCGTGGAACGCAGCCCGCCTAGCCGCGCCGCCCGTTGACAGCAAGCCTCCTGTCTTGCGATGATGCACGGGCATGGACCTCGACGATCTCCCCCGGCCCAAGGGCGATGCCGCCAGCGCGCTGGCGCGGGAAGACCTCGCGCCCTATTCGCAGGAGGAGCTGGGCGAACGGATTGCCTTGCTCGAAGCGGAAATCGCGCGGGTCAGGGCCCATGCCGACAAGGCTGCCGCCCACCGCAACGCGGCCGACGCGCTGTTCCGAAAGCCGGGTGCGTGAAGCGGGGGACTCGCACTGCGCGGGCCCGCACCCATATAGGTTTCGTTAACCACGCCCGTTCATACTCTTCCTCGACGGGATATCCGCCTTCAGCCAGGAAAGGCACCTGAATGCCCAGTTTTGCCCAGAACCTCGAGAAGACGCTCCATGCCGCGCTCGGCAACGCGTCGGAGCGGCGCCACGAATATGCGACGCTGGAGCACCTGCTGCTGGCACTGATCGACGATGACGACGCCGCGCAGGTGATGAACGCCTGCGGAGTCGACATCGCCGAGCTGGGTGAAGTGGTGAAACAGTATCTCGACCAGGAATACCAGTCGCTCAAGACCGACGACGATGCCGATCCGCAGCCTACCGCCGGGTTCCAGCGGGTGATCCAGCGCGCGATCCTGCATGTCCAGTCAAGCGGCAAGGACACCGTGACCGGGGCCAACGTGCTGGTGGCGCTGTTTTCCGAGCGCGATTCCTACGCGGTCTATTTCCTCCAGCAGCAGGACATGAGCCGGCTGGATGCGGTCAGCTTCATCAGCCACGGGATCGGCAAGGGCGGCAAGCAGGTCGAAACGCGCACCCCCAAGGGTGCCGAGGCCAAGGAAGAGCAGGACACCAAGGGCGAGGCCAACAAGAAGGAAACCGCGCTCGACCAGTTCACCGTCAACCTCAATGCCAAGGCCGAGGCGGGCAAGGTCGATCCGCTGATCGGGCGCGGGCCGGAAGTTGACCGGACGATCCAGATCCTGTGCCGCCGGTCCAAGAACAACCCGCTCTATGTCGGCGACCCGGGCGTCGGCAAGACCGCGATTGCCGAAGGCCTCGCGCGCAAGATCGTCGAAGGCGAAGTGCCCGAAGTGCTGCGCGATGCGGTGATCTACTCGCTCGACATGGGCGCGCTGCTCGCGGGCACGCGCTATCGCGGCGATTTCGAGGAACGCCTGAAGCAGGTCGTCAACGAGCTGGAGCAGATGCCTGAAGCGGTGCTGTTCATCGACGAGATCCACACTGTGATCGGTGCCGGGGCGACGAGTGGCGGGGCGATGGACGCGTCCAATCTCCTGAAGCCCGCGCTTTCCAGCGGAGCGATCCGGTGCATCGGCTCGACCACCTACAAGGAATTCCGCAACCACTTCGAGAAGGACCGCGCGCTGCTGCGCCGGTTCCAGAAGATCGACGTGAACGAGCCGACCGTGGAGGATACGATCAAGATCCTGCGCGGCCTCAAGAGTGCGTTCGAAGCGCACCACAAGGTCACTTACACCCCCGACGCGATCAAGACCGCGGTCGAGCTGTCGGCGCGCTACATCAATGACCGCAAGCTGCCCGACAAGGCGATCGACGTGATCGACGAAGTCGGCGCGATGCAGATGCTGGTGCCGCCGAACCGGCGCAAGAAGAAGATCACCGCACGCGAGATCGAGGCCGTGATTGCGACGATGGCGCGGATTCCGCCCAAGACCGTGTCGAGCGACGACAAGAAGGCGCTGGAGAACCTCGAGCGTGACCTCAAGCATGTCGTGTTCGGGCAGGACGAGGCAATCGAGCGGCTGGCGACGGCTATGAAGCTCAGCCGCGCAGGCCTGCGCGATCCGGACAAGCCGATCGGCAGCTTCCTGTTCTCGGGCCCGACCGGTGTCGGCAAGACCGAAGTCGCGCGCCAGCTCGCCAGCATCATGGGAATCGAACTGAAGCGGTTCGACATGTCCGAATACATGGAGCGCCACTCGGTCAGCCGCCTGATCGGCGCGCCTCCGGGCTATGTCGGCTACGATCAGGGCGGCCTCTTGACCGATGCGGTCGACCAGAACCCGCATTGCGTGTTGCTGCTCGACGAGATCGAGAAGGCCCACCCCGACCTGTTCAACATCCTGCTGCAGGTGATGGATAACGGCCGCCTGACCGACCACCACGGCAAGACGGTCGATTTCCGCAATGTCGTGCTGATCATGACCACCAATGCCGGCGCCGCGCAGATGGCGACGCAAGGCATCGGCTTCGGCGACGTGTCCAAGGAGGATGCGGGCGAGGAAGCGGTCAAGAAGATGTTCACGCCGGAATTCCGCAACCGGCTCGATGCGATCGTGCCGTTTGCCTATCTCGGAAGGGAAACCGTCGGCCGGGTGGTCGACAAGTTCATCCTCCAGCTCGAACTGCAACTGGCCGAGCAGAACGTCGACATCCAGTTCGATGGCGATGCGAGGCTGTGGCTGGCTGACAAGGGTTATGACAAGCTCTACGGCGCGCGGCCGATGGCGCGCCTGATCCAGGAAAAGATCAAGCAGCCTCTGGCCGAGGAGCTGCTGTTCGGCAAGCTGACCGATGGCGGTGAAGTCCATGTCAGCATGAAGGACGGCAAGCCGAGCTTCGAGCTGACCCCGGCCCCGCCCAAGGTGAAGGCGGTGAAGAAGAAGCCCGCGCCGAAGAAGCGCAAGGCTCCGGAAGCCGAAGCCGGCGACAGCGAAGGTTGATCGTCACGACGAAGAATGTGGGGGCGCGGATCGGAAACGGTTCGCGCCCCTTTTCGTTGACGCGTCAATGACCGTCCCCTTCTCCTGGATCCGGCCCGAACCGCACGGCATCTACATCGCGCCTGCCGACGCGTGGGTCGATCCCTCGCGCCCCGTATCTCGCGCGCTGGTTACCCATGGCCATGCCGACCACGCGCGCGGCGGGCATGAAGCGACCCTGGCAACACCCGAAACGCTCGCAATCATGGAACTGCGCTACCAGACCCGCGAGGGCGCGCTCCCCGTCAGCTATGGCGAGACAATGCGCTTGCCCGGCAATGTCCAGGCAACCTTCATTCCCGCCGGTCACGTGCTCGGCAGTGCGCAGGTCCTGCTCGAGCATGCCGGGGAAAGAGTCGTCATTACAGGTGATTACAAGCGACGTCATGACCCGACCTGCCCCCCGTTCGAGGTCACCGGGTGCGATGTGTTCATTACCGAGGCGACCTTCGGCCTGCCGCTGTTCACCCATCCGCCAATCCAGCACGAGATTGGCAAGCTGCTCGACCGCCTCGCCGCCGAGCCCGAGCGGTGCGTGCTGGTCGGTGCCTATGCCCTGGGCAAGGCGCAGCGGGTGATTGCGGAGCTGCGCGCGGCGGGGCACAACGACACGATCTGGCTCCACGGCGCGATGGAAAGGATGTGCCGTCTCTACGAGGAGCACGGCGTGCCACTGGGCGACCTGCGGCTGGTCAGCGACGCGCCCTCGAAAGACGCGCTGCGCGGCCATGTGGCGATCTGTCCGCCCTCGGCGCTCAATGACCGGTGGAGCCGCCGCCTGCCGGACCCCGTCACTGCCATGGCGAGCGGGTGGATGATGGTCCGCCAGCGCGCCCGCCAGCGCGGCGTCGAGCTGCCGCTGGTCATATCCGACCACGCCGACTGGCACGAACTCACGACAACGATCGCCGAAGTAAACCCGAGCGAGACCTGGATCACCCACGGGCGGGAAGACGCCCTGCTGCGGTGGTGCGAGCTCCACCAGCGCAAAGCCCACGCGCTGGCCCTGGTGGGTTATGAAGACGAGGACGATTGAGCATTGGAACGGTTTGCCGCCCTGCTCGATGCGCTGGTCTATACGATCAGCCGGAATCGCAAGCTCGCGCTGATCGCAGACTACCTGCGCGAAACGCCCGACCCCGATCGTGGCTGGGCACTGGCCGCCCTGACCGGCGGGCTCGACTTCCCTGCGGTAAAGAGCGGCACCGTGCGTGCGCTGATGATGGAGCGGATCGACCCGGTGCTGTGGACGCTGAGCCGCGATTTCGTGGGCGATACGGCGGAAACCGCCAGCCTGCTGTGGCCAGCGCCGGCGCAGGCGCCCGCTCCCCCGTCGGTCAGCGAAGCGGTCGCGTTGCTTTCCGCCATGACCCGCAAAAGCGTCGCCGCCGAGCTCGCCGCGCTGCTCGACCGGCTCGATGCAACGGGCCGCTTTGCCCTGCTCAAGCTCGCCACCGGGGGCATGCGGATCGGCGTGTCGAGCCGCCTCGCCAAGACCGCGTTCGCGCAAGCCTTCGCGGTCGATGTGGAGCAGGTCGAGGAATACTGGCATGGGCTTGCGCCGCCCTATCCGGAGCTGTTTGCATGGGCGGCCCACGGGGCGCCGCCGCCCGATATCGACAACCTTCCGACCTTCCGCCCGTTCATGCTGGCGCATCCGCTGGAGGACGGCACCGTCGACCTCGCCGATTATGCCGCCGAGTGGAAGTGGGACGGGATACGGGTGCAACTGGTGCGCGCAGGCGAGCAAACGCGCATCTATTCGCGCAGCGGTGACGATATCTCGGCCACTTTTCCCGAACTGCTCGACGCCCTGCCATTCCCAGCAGTGCTCGATGGCGAACTGCTGGTGCGCGGCGCGCATCAGGGTGGGAAAACAGGCGGGGCGGCCAGCTTCAACGCGCTGCAGCAGCGACTGGGGCGCAAGACCGTGTCGAAGGCGATGCTGGCGGAATTTCCCGCCTTTGTCCGGCTCTACGACGCGCTCATTGTCGAGGGCACCGACTTGCGCAGTCTTGGCTGGGCGAAGCGCCGCGCGGCGCTGGAGGCCCTGATACCGCGCTTGCCAGGCACCCGGTTCGACCTCAGCGAGGTGGTGGAGGCGCGGGATTTCGACCACCTCGCCGAAATCCGCGCCGGTGCGCGCGACGAGGCAATCGAGGGGCTGATGCTCAAACGGCGCGACAGCCCCTACATCGCCGGGCGCAAGGTCGGCCTGTGGTACAAGTGGAAGCGCGATCCTCTACTGGTCGACTGCGTGCTGATGTACGCCCAGCGGGGCAGCGGCAAGCGCAGCAGTTTCTATTCCGACTACACCTTCGGCTGCTGGGATGGCGATCCGGATAATGGCGCGGAGCTGCTGCCGGTCGGAAAGGCCTATTCGGGATTTACCGACGAGGAGCTGAAGAGGCTCGACCGGCTGGTGCGACAGACCACTGTCAACCGGTTCGGCCCGGTGCGCGAGGTCGAGCGCACACTGGTGTTCGAAGTGGCGTTCGACTCGGTGCACGAAAGCAAGCGCCACAAGAGCGGCCTCGCCATGCGCTTCCCCCGCATCCACCGCATCCGCTGGGACAAGCCGGTGCACGAAGCCGACCGGATCGAGGCTCTTCGGGCGCTGATTCACCAGTCCGATCGTCCGGATTGATCTCGCCCCGCTTGCCTGATCCGGGGCCAGACACTAGCCCTTTGTCCATCCTTGGGAGGGACAACAATGAACACGCGCGATTTCACGGCCACGACTTGCGACAACCTGCTGGCCTCGCTGGCCCACATGCTCACCCGCGCCGAAGGCACCAGTCAGGGCGAAGCCTTGCTCGGTGCCAGGCTGGCGGACGACATGTTTCCCTTCGAACAGCAGGTTCGCATCGCCTGCAACCAGGTCCGTATCGCACTCAACCGGGTTGCAGGCGGCTCTTATCCGCTCGCCGAAGAGCCGCTGGAGAGCTTTGCCGACGCGCACTTGCTGGTCGCGCAGGTCCGCAGGGAACTGGCGGCAAGCACTGGCTGGCTGGACGATCAGACCCAGGTCGAATTCGACCTGCCCAACGGGATGGGGTTCGCGATGACCGCAGGCGAATATGTGCGCGACTGGACCCTGCCGCAGTTCCAGTTCCATGTCGCCATGGCCTACGCCATCCTTCGCCACCGCGGGCTACCGCTGGGGAAGGCCGATTACGTCGGCTACATGATGCAGCACCTCAAGGCCCCGGCGTAGAACAGGTATTCCACCGGCCCTTCGCAGAAAGGTGTGCCGCAACAGGCAAAACTTGCGCTGGATCAAGGCGCGGCGCGTCGCCCGTTTGCAGGAATAGCTGATGGACACTGACACAGCTCCGCCCCGCACGCCCTATGAAGCCCTTGGTGGCGGCGAAGTCATCGCCCGGATCGTCGAACGGTTCTACGACCTGATGGACGGCGACCCCCGATATGCGCCCTTGCGCGCCATGCATGCGGCCGATCTCGCGCCGATGCGCAGCTCGCTCACCGGCTGGCTCAGCGCTTGGGCGGGCGGTCCGCGCGACTGGTTCGAGGCAAATCCGGGCAAATGCATGATGAGCGCCCATCGCGGGCTGGGGGTGAGCCGCGAAACCGCTGACCAGTGGGTCGATGCGATGGCGCGGGCAATTGCCGACTGCGGCCCCGAAGACCCCGCACTGGGCAAGGCCATGGCCGAAC
>JAHDXX010000023.1:0-3050 GCA_023384025.1 Sphingomonadaceae bacterium | reverse complement strand
CTGTCCATGATGGCGACCTCGATGGCGCGGAGCTGATCTCGCCATTCGCTGCCGCGCACGCTAGACCTGCGCCATGCACCGCTATGATCGCCCGCGCCGCGCCCTTGCCATTTCGGCGGCGTTTCTCGCCGGGATGGTCGATGCGACCGGCTTCCTCGCGGCAGACCGGTACTTTGTCTCGTTCATGTCGGGCAACACCACGCGGCTTGGCGTTGACCTGATCGAAGACCCGGCACGGGCATGGGTGCCCGCGGCGCTGATCGCCGGCTTTGTCGCCGGTGTGTTCGGCGGGGCGCTGGTCGCCGCAGCGGCCGGCGCGCGACGCAAGGTCGCCGTGCTGGGGAGCGTCGCGGTGCTGCTCACGCTCGCCGCCGCCGCGCATTCGCTGGGCAGTGTGAGTGCGATGATGGCACTGCTGGTGCTGGCCATGGGCGCGCTCAACAACACGTTCCAGCGCGACGGCGAAGTCGCGGTCGGCCTGACTTATATGACCGGTGCGCTGGTCAAGCTGGGCCAGGGACTGGCCGCGCGTTTGAGCGGCAGGGAAGGCACCGAATGGAGCGGCTGGGCCCTCCTCTGGCTGGGCCTCGCGGCAGGAGCAGCAACCGGCGCTGCGGGATGGCTCTACCTGCCAGGCCTGGTGATCTGGGGCATAGCGGCCTTCGCCGCGCTCATCACCCTGGGTGCCGTGCGCCTAAGCTAATGCTGCGCGACCGCGATCAGCTTGTTGCGCCCGGTTGCGCCGCGCAACATGCGAAGGCGTGACGTCGGCAGGTCGAGCGCCTCTGCGAGAAGCGCCACGACAGCGGTATTCGCTTCACCATCGGTCGGCTTCGCGCGGACCTTGACCAGGACGACCCCATCGCCGAGCGCAACCTCCTCACTCCGCGCACCCGGGGTGACGCGCAGCGCCAGCCGCCCCTCGCCGTCGGCCAGGGCCAGGATGGCAGCAGCGGGCGGGAAGTCACGCTTCGGCCGGGCCATCAGGCCCCTCCAGGGTCAGGAAAGCGCAGCGGCGACCGCCCCGGCATGGTGCCTGGCGTTCTCGGCATAGTGCGCGACACCGATCCGCATTCCGGCGATCGCGGCGTCGTTCAATTCGCGCAAGGGCTTCGCCGGGCGGCCGGCCCACAGCATGCGCGGCTCCATCACCTTGCCTTCGGTCAGCATGGCACCTGCCGCGAGCATGGCATCCGAGCCGATCACCGCCTTGTTCATCACGATCGCGCCCAATCCCACGAACCCGCGATCGTGAATGGTGCAGCCGTGCAGCATGGCCATGTGCCCGACCAGCACGTCATCACCGATGACCACCGGGCACCCGTCAGGATCACCCGGACGCGGCGGGTCGCAGTGGACCACGGTGCCGTCCTGGATATTGGTCCGCTCACCGATGCGGATGGTGAACACGTCGGCGCGCAGCACGCAATTGTACCACACCGAGCTGCCCGCTCCGATCTCGATATCGCCGATCAAGGTGCAGCCCGGTGCGATGAAGGCGGTCTCGTGGATCTTCGGCGTCTTGCCATGGATCGGCACGATGTTCACGCCGGGGCGATGGATGGTCATGCTTGGCTCTCCCAGCTGGTACGGTCGATCGAATAGACGATGCTATCGCGCCAGGGGTATTCGTAGCGCGTGTCCGGATAATCGAGGTCTTCGCGGCGCACCATGCCGAGCCGCTTCATCAGGCCCCAGCTTCCCGCGTTGCCCTCAACGGTGAGGGCGACAACCTCTTGTGCTCCGAACCGCTCGAACGCGAGCGCGAGCGAGGCCTGCGCCGCTTCCTTCGCATAGCCCTTGCCCCAGGCATCCTCGCTCAGGCGCCAGCCGATCTCGACCATGCCGGTGACGGTGCTGCCCGGCGCGTCAGCCCGCTTCAGCCCGCAGAACCCGAGCAGGGCGCCATCGGACTTGCGCTCCAGCGCCCAGAAGCAATGACCGTGCGCGCGCGCGCAGTTTTCCACCCGGGCGCGCTGCGCCGCCACGCCATCTGTATCGAGCACGCCACCGAGCCATTCCATCACCGCAGGGGTGTTGGTGACGCGGAAGAACTCGGCCCAGTCGGCATCGCCCTGCCAGTCGCGCAGGATCAGCCGCTCGGTCTCATGGCGAAAAGGCTGGGTCATGCCAGCAGGCGCGCAGCTTGCGCGGCGTGGTAGGTCAGCACGCCCGAGCATCCGGCGCGCTTGAACGCGGTCAGGGTTTCCAGCACCAGCGCGTCACGGTCCCCGGCGCCGGCAGCAGCGGCAGCCTCGATCATCGCGTATTCGCCGCTGACCTGATAGGCGAACACCGGCACTTCGAACCGCTCCTTCACCCGGCGGACTATGTCGAGATAGGGCAAACCGGGTTTGACCATGACGCTGTCGGCCCCTTCGGCGAGGTCCAGCGCGACTTCGCGCAGCGCTTCCTCGCCGTTGGCCGGGTCCATCTGGTAGGTTTTCTTGTCGCCCTTGAGCAGGCCCCGGCTGCCGACCGCATCGCGGAACGGGCCGTAGAACGCGCTGGCATACTTCGCCGCATAACTCATGATCTGGACATTGGGGTGCCCGGCCATTTCCAGCGCCATGCGGATCGCGCGCACCCGGCCATCCATCATGTCCGACGGCGCGATCACGTCGGCTCCGGCATTGGCCTGGTTGACCGCCTGGTCGACCAGCACCGCTACGGTGTCGTCGTTGACGACATAGCCCTCCGCGTCGACCAGCCCGTCCTGCCCGTGCGCGGTATAGGGGTCGAGCGCGACATCGGTCAGAATGCCGATATCGTGGCCGCAGGCATCGCGGATCGCCCTGATCGCACGGCACATCAGGTTGTCGGGGTTGAGTGCTTCGCTACCGTCGTCGCTGCGCTTGTCTGTCGGCGTATTGGGGAACAGCGCAACGCATGGAATGCCCAGCGCGACCGCTTCCTTCGCCCGCGCGGCAATCCCGTCGACCGACCAGCGCGACACGCCGGGCAGGCTGGCAATCGGCTCCTCTGTGGCCTTCCCCGAGGTGACAAACAGCGGCCAGATCAGGTCAGCCGGGGTCAGCACGGTCTCGCGG
>JAHDXX010000022.1 GCA_023384025.1 Sphingomonadaceae bacterium | reverse complement strand
AGGAAGTGGCCGAGCACCTTTACGCCGTCGACCGGCTGCTGTTCCACGTCTCGCAGCACTTGCAGCAGGTGGCCGGGATCCGGCTCGGGCGCATCAACCAGGTGCCCGAAAACGACCGACCGTTCGGTGCAAGCGAGGAAGACATCGTCCGCCACTGGTGTGGCCGCGCGGGCATTCCCTACCTCGGATTTGCTGACATCGGGCACGATGCGGCCAACAAGATCGTGCCGTTCGGGCTTGCCCCGCAACGTATCGGCGCATAGTCCGCCCCGCCTGAGGAGATTGAGATCATGAGAGCATTCGTTTTCCCGGGGCAGGGCAGCCAGAAGGTCGGCATGGGCGCGGAACTGGCCGACGCCAGCGCCGCCGCACGCGAGGTGTTCGAGGAAGTCGATGATGCGCTGTCGCAGCCGCTGTCCTCGATCATGCGCGAAGGCCCGGAAACCGAGCTGACCCTCACCGAGAACGCCCAGCCGGCGATCATGGCCAATGCCATCGCCACCTTGCGGGTGCTGGAGCGCGAATTCGGCGTGTCGCTGGCTGACAAGGGCGATTGTGTCGCCGGGCACAGCCTGGGCGAATACACTGCACTGTGTGCTGTCGGTGCCTTCTCGCTCGCTGACACGGCCCGCCTGCTCAAGCTGCGCGGACAGGCCATGCAGGCGGCCGTGCCGGTCGGGCAGGGGGCGATGTGCGCGCTCCTCGGCGCAGACCTTGAGGCAGCGCAGAAGCTCGCCGAAGCCGCCGCCGAAGGGCAGGTGTGCGAGGTTGCCAACGACAACGACCCGACTCAGGTCGTGCTGTCCGGCCATGCCGGGGCGATCGAGCGCGCCGTTGCCATGGTCAAGGATTTCGGGATCAAGCGCGGCGTGCCGCTGCCGGTCTCGGCGCCGTTTCACTGCTCGCTGATGCAGCCGGCGGCTGACGCCATGGCGGCAGCTCTTGCCGACACGCCTCCGGGAAGCTTCGCCCTGCCGCTCTATGCCAATGTGACTGCCGCCGTGGTGACTGACCCGAGCGAGGAGCTGCGCCTGTTGGTCGAACAGGTTACCGGGCGGGTGCGGTGGCGCGAATCGGTTCTCGCCATGCGCGCTGCCGGGACGGAACAATTCGTCGAACTGGGCGGCAAGGTGCTCGGCCCGATGATCGGGCGGATCGACAAGGAAGCGCATGCGACCAGCGTGGTGACGATGACTGATCTGGAAGCTCTGGCCAAATTAATGTAACAATGTATCATGTTCATCGCATTCTACGTAGAGGGGTAGGGCGATGACCCGGGTATTCGGTATTGTTTTTGCCACCCTGGCATTTGCAAGCGGAGCATCTATTGCCGCCAGCGCCGAGCGCAAGGAGTCGATGCGCTCGTTCAAGTCGGACAAGCAACTGGAGCAATTTCTCGAACGTTCGAGTGCTTTCGGGCCAGTCTATGCTCCGCCACCGCCGCCGCCACCGCCTGTGCCACCGCCGGTGGTCGTGCCTGCACCAGCTTCGATTCCGCTTCCTAATGTCAGCGGATATCCTGCGGGAGCCACTTCCGCGCTGCCTCAATCATTACCCAATCAGACGGTGTCGGAAAGCGACGCTCAAAGCCCTGGCATAACCAACACGCAAGAAGCGGGTGTAGACGAAGGCGGCATCGTCAAGGTCCATGGCAAGCACCTTGTGGTCCTGCGCCGTGGCCGACTTTTTACCATTGATACGTCAAGTGGCGCGCTGGCCAAAATTGATCAGGTTGATGCGTTCCCACAGGGCGATGCGAACGCTTATGGCGCCTGGTATGACGAGATGTTGGTATCCGGCGATCTCGTTGTTGTCATCGGCTTCAACTATGCTCGGTTTGGTACGGAAATAAACCGTTTCCGCATCAGTCCATCGGGCTATCTGCGCTATCTCGATACACATCTGATCCGTTCGGACGACTATTATTCAGACCGCAATTATGCATCCCGGCTCGTAGGGAACAAGCTGGTCATCTACAGCCCAATCCCTCTCTATCTCGGCGATAGCTGGCGAGAGGCGGTTCCCGCTGTGCGACGCTGGCGCGGGCCTGGCGAAAATGATGACGAGAATGTCGGGTTCCGGCGATTGGCAAAGTCACGCGACATCTATTTGCCCGAACCGATGTGGGAAGCCGAAGATCCTGACCTCGACACATTTCACGCAGTGACGATTTGCGATGCCGGGTCGCCAGCGTTCAATTGCAGCGCCAGCGCCGTGCTCGGAACTGAATCGCGCAGCTTTTACGTGTCGAGCGAAGCGGTGTACGTCTGGACCGGTGAGATCGACTTGTCGATGCACGATCAGCCGACAGCCTTCCTCTATCGACTGCCGCTCGATGGCAGTGAGCCACAGGCGATTGAAGCGCGGGGTGACCCGGTTGATCAGTTCTCCTTCCGCGAAGACAGAAGCGATGGCATCTTGAACGTAGTCGTCCGCGCCGATAGTGGCGGCGACAAGATGTGGCGAAGCGAAACGTCGTCCGGCGACACCGCACTCCTGCGCATCCGGCTCGCTGACTTCGGCAACGGATCCTACGCCGCGCTCCACGATTGGTATCGTGATTTGCCGGCAAAGGGATCGGGCTTTCAGAACCGATTTGTTGGCAAGCACCTCCTCTACGCGACGGACGCTTACGATAGGGAATCTTCAGCCTCTGCGCTTCGCGCAGTGCCGCTCGATGGCGGGCAAATTCGTCTGGTCACGCTGCCGCACGCCGTGACCAGGCTCGACGTGATCGGTACTGACGGGGTCGCTATCGGTGCCAATGACGAAGAGACCTTGGGTTTCTCCGCCATCCGCCTCGATGCAAGCAGCGGCGAAGCGACGCTGGAGGACACCTTCTTCTTTGCCGATAGCGCAGAAGGCGAAAACCGTAGCCAGGCTTTTTTCTACAATCCGGACCCAACCGATCCCGAGGGGACCAGCGGTATACTCGCATTGCCGGTCTCTCGATATCTGGATGGCTCTGCTGCGAGGTTCCTTGGTTCTTCCTCTTCCGTTGCATTTCTCAACCGGCGCAAGCGCAAGCTATCCGAAGCCGGAACGCTTGACGCCAATGCGGAAAGCGCGGTTGATGATAATTGCAAGGCGTCCTGCGTCGACTGGTATGGCAATGCCCGCCCCATCTTCCTCGGCGGACGAATCTTTGCGCTGATGGGCTACGAGCTGGTCGAGGGCGAGTTGGCCGACGAGCGAATTGTCGAACGCCGCCGAGTAAACTTTGCCCCGGGGATTGGCCCCGGCGGTTGACCTTGCCCGCGCCGCCGCGCAACAGGCAGCGGTTCAACCGTTCGGAGAGTTCCATGTTCGATCTCAGCGGCAAGACCGCTCTCGTCACCGGTGCCAGCGGCGGCATCGGTTCGGCCATCGCCATCGCTCTGGCAAAGCAGGGCGCGCGGCTCGCGCTCAGCGGCTCGAACGGGGCCAAGCTGCGCGCTTTCCGCGAGCAGCTTAACGACGAGATCGGGGGCGATCATGTCGAGGTGACCTGCGACCTCAGCAACACGACCCAGGTCGAGGAACTGATCCCGGCGACGATCGACACTTTCGGCAAGCTCGATATCCTGGTCAACAACGCCGGCGTTACCCGCGACAACCTCGCCATGCGGATGAAGGACGAGGAGTGGGACGCGGTGATGAAGATCAACCTCGAAGCTGCCTTCCGCCTGATGCGAGCCGCGACCAAGCCGATGATGAAGGCCCGCCATGGCCGGATCGTGACCATCACCAGCGTGGTCGGGGCAACCGGCAATCCGGGGCAGGTCAACTACGCTGCCGCAAAGGGCGGCCTCACGGCAATGACCAAGGCGCTGGCGCAGGAAGTCGCCAGCCGCGGGATCACAGTGAACTGTGTGGCACCGGGCTTTATTCGCACTGCGATGACCGAGGTCCTGCCGGACGCGCAGAAGGAAGCGCTCAATGCCCGGATTCCGATGGGCCGGATGGGCGAGGGCAGCGATATCGGTGCCGCTGTGGCGTATCTCGCCAGTGACGAAGCGGGGTACATGACCGGCCAGACCCTGCACGTGAACGGCGGGATGGCCATGCTCGGCTAGCAAAGCGACGCTTTATCCCCAAGGAATGCCGCGCCTTGTGGTTCGGCGCTTGCCCCCTTGCACGCCCTTGTTAAGGTCAAACGACACATTCCGGCGCTCGCGGGCGATTCCGGTCGCTGGCGGTAACGGGAAGACGAGTAGGGACCCATGAAGGCCACAATCGAACGCGCAACACTGCTCCGCTGCCTGAGCCACGTCCAGTCGGTGGTCGAGCGGCGCAACACCATTCCGATCCTGTCGAACGTGCTGATCGAAGCGAGCGCGGGCGGCGCGGTCAAGGTCATGGCGACCGACCTCGACTTGCAAGTCGTGGAAACGATGAGCGCGGCATCGGTTGAAGGTGCCGGGGCGATCACCGTTTCGGCACACCTGCTGTTCGATATCGCGCGCAAGCTGCCGGAAGGCAGCCAGGTCAGCCTCGAGACTGCCGACAACCGGATGACCGTCAAGGCCGGGCGCAGCCGCTTCAGCCTGCCGACCCTGCCGCGAGACGATTTCCCGGTGATCGTGGAAGGCGACCTGCCGACCAGTTTCGAGGTTCCGGCGCGCACGCTGGCCGAACTGATCGACCGCACCCGCTTCGCGATCAGCACCGAAGAAACCCGCTATTACCTCAACGGCATCTTCCTGCACGTTTCGGACGAGGACCGCCCGGTGCTCAAGGCGGCCGCGACCGACGGGCACCGCCTCGCGCGCTACACCATCGACCGGCCCGAAGGCGCCGAGGGGATGCCGGACGTGATCGTGCCGCGCAAGGCCGTCGCCGAATTGCGCAAGCTGCTTGAAGAGGCGCTCGACGGCAACGTGCTGGTTGATCTCTCGGCCAGCAAGGTGCGCTTCACCCTGGGCGGCGAAGGTGGCGTGGTGCTGACCAGCAAGCTGATCGACGGCACTTTCCCCGATTACAGCCGGGTCATCCCGACTGGCAACGACAAGCTGCTGCGGCTCGACCCCAAGAGCTTCTATGAAGGCGTGGACCGTGTGGCGACCATCGCCACGGAGAAGACCCGCGCGGTGAAGATGGGGCTGGAGAACGACAAGGTCACGCTGTCAGTCACTTCGCCGGATAACGGCACGGCGGCGGAAGAGGTTCCGGCGGACTATTCGTCGGAAGGCTTCGAGATCGGCTTCAACGCCAACTATCTCAAGGACATCCTCAGCCAGATCGACAGCGACACGGTCGAACTGCATCTGGCCGATGCCGGCGCACCGACGCTCATCCGCAAGGACGACAAGTCGCCCGCGCTCTATGTGCTGATGCCGATGCGGGTATAGGTCGTGGTGCAGGTCCGGATCTTCGGGCCGCGTATCTCGACTTATGTCCGGATCGTGCAGATCGTGTGCGAGGAAGCGGGGCTGACCCATGAGGTTGTGCCCACTTCCGCGCATTCCCCCGCCAATCGCCATCCGTTCGGCAAAGTGCCGGTGGTGGAGGTCGATGGGCTCGAGATGAGCGAGACTGCGCCGATCGTGCGCTATCTCGATTCCCGGCACAATCAGGCCCGGTTGCAGCCGTGCAATCCGGCGGAGCGTTACGTGATGGATCGCTGGATCGCGACCAGTGACAACTATCTGTTCCCCCTGTTCGAGCGTGGGATCATGATGCCTTACATCATGCATCATTTTGCCGGTCAGCCGCTCGACCGGGAACGGATTGACCGTGCCTTGCCCATGATTGCGCGGACGCTCGAGTTTCTGGAGCTGGAACTGGCGAAGGATGGCGCGTGGACGGTTTCCGGGTTCACGTTGGCAGACGTCATGCTCTACACCACTTTGCTCGGCCTGCGCGCCACTCCGGAAGGCGGTGCAGGGATCGCCGAGTGCGAGCGGCTTGCGGCATGGATGGCGGTCTGCGATTACCGCCCTTCGATCATGGCAACCCGCTGGGAAACAGAGGGTGCTGCCGGTCCCTTCTGACGGAGATGGCTCGATGACAACCCAGGTCCACGTGACGAAAAGCGACCTCGCACATTGCGAGTTGGCAGAGCACCCTGACGCACCTCTCGCTGACGGCGCCGTCCGCCTTGCGATCGAGAGTTTCTCCGTCACCGCCAACAACGTTACGTACGCTGTCGCGGGTGACAGCTTCCGCTACTGGAACTTCTTCCCCGCGCCCGAAGGCATGGGCATCGTGCCGATGTGGGGCCATGCGCGGGTGATCGAAAGCAAGTGCGCAGACCTCGCAGTGGGCGAACGGGTCTATGGCTACCTGCCGATGGCTAGCCATCTCGATGTCGTGCCGGGCAAGATCTCACCGCACGGGTTTGTCGATCTTGCCGAACACCGCCAGCCGATGAGCCCGATCTATAACCAGTACTCGCGCCTCGCCGCCGATCCGGAGCATGACCCTGCGTGCGAAGGCGAGCGGATGATCTTCGGCCCTTTGTTCAAGACCGGGTTCCTGATCGAGTACTTCATGCGCGGCGAGAGCTGGTTCGGGGCGGAGCAGGTGCTGCTGACCAGCGCATCCTCGAAGACCGCGCTGGCCCTTGCCGCCTGCGCCAAGCAGAGCTCACCGCTGATAAAACGGATCGGGCTGACCTCGGCCGGGAATCTGGCCTTCGTCAAGGGTACCGGCCTCTATGACGAAGTCCATGCCTATGACGAGATCGGCACACTGGAGGCAAAGCCGTCGGTTTCAGTCGATTTCGCCGGAAATGCGGGTGTTCTGGCGAGCCTCCACGGGCACTTCAACGATGCGCTCAAGTACTCATGTCTTGTCGGGGCGACCCATGTCGAATCGCGCGGCGGGGTGATGGGTGGCAACGCCCCTCTGCCAGGCCCGCAACCGACCCTGTTCTTCGCCCCCGACCATGCCCAGGCCCTGTTCAGGGAGCTCGGGCCCCAGGCCGCCGGGCAGGCGCTGGCGGCAAGCTGGCACCACTTCCTGAAGGCGGTAGAGGGCACCGTGAAAATCGAGCGCCGCAAGGGCCTCGGAGCGGCACGTGAGGCCTATCTCGCGACCTTGGCTGGAACAGTCGATCCTTCGGTCGGGATCGTGATCGAGCCCTAGATGTCGACCACGATCTTGCCGAAGTGCCGGTTCGCCTCCTGGTGGCGGAAGGCGTCGGCAAGGCGCTCCAGCGGGAAATGGTCCGAGATGACCGGACGGATGCCGTTCGCTTCGATCGCGCGGATCATGTCGAGCTGCTGGGCGCGGCTGCCTACGGTCAGCCCCTGCACGCGCAGGTTCTTCGCCATGAGCAGCGCGGTTTGCACCGGACCAGCAAAGCCGGCCAGCACGCCGATCAGTGCGACATGCCCGCCGACGCGGGTTGCCAGCATTGACTGGTCGAGGGTGCCTGCACCGCCGATCTCGACGACGCAGTCGACGCCCTTGCCGCCGGTAAGCTCCAGCACCTTCATGCCCCAGGCGGGGTTTTCCTTGTAATTGATCAGGTGGTCTGCGCCGAGGCCGCGCAACCGCTCCAGCTTTTCCTCGGCCGAGCTGGTCGCAATCACTGTCGCCCCCGCAGCCTTGGCGAGCTGGAGCGCGAAGATCGATACGCCGCCTGTGCCTTGCACCAGCACTGTGTCGCCCGGCTTGATTGCGTTGTCGACAAACAATGCGCGCCATGCGGTGAGTCCGGCACAGGTCAGGGTTGCGGCTTCGGCATGGCTGTAGCCGGCGGGAACCCGGGTGAACCACGTGGTCGGCGCGGTGATTGCCTGCCGCGCATACCCGTCGATCCCGTCGCCGGGCACGCGGGAAAAAGCGCTGGAGGGCGGGGCGCCATCGAGCCAGTCGGGGAAGAACGTGCTCACGACCGCATCGCCTACCGCGTAATCGGTCACACCGTCGCCAACCGCGGTGACTTCGCCCGCGCCATCGGACATCGGAATGCGCCCCTGCGCCGTGGGCAGCATGCCTTTGACCACGGCATAATCGTGGTAATTGAGCGAGCTTGCCTTGATCGCGACAGTGATCTCGCCCGGGCCGGGTGCAGGGGCATCGGGCATGTCGATGTATTCGAGTGCTTCGAGCGTGGAGGGCGAGGCGCCCGTGCGGATGGCCTTCATTCCGCTGCCTCCAGCAGTTCGACCCTTTGTGGCCCGCGAATGAGTCCGCCGGGTGCCGCGCCGGTCCATTCGCCATTGCGGAACGTTACAACACCGTTCTTGATCGTGGCGACATAGCCATCGGCCTTCTGCAGCAATCGCTTGCAGCCTGCTGGCAAGTCGAAGGCAAGCCAGGGCTTGCCCAGCTTGAGCCGGTCGAAGTCGATCAGGTTGAGGTCGGCGAGATAGCCGGGGGCGATTACGCCGCGATCTTCCAGCCCGTAGAGCCGCGCGGTGTCCTGGCACTGGCGCTTGATCGCGTTCTCGAGGGAAATCCTGTCGCCACGCTTGCGGTCGCGCACCCAGTGCTGGAGCATGAAGGTCGGGCTGGCCGCGTCGCAGATGGTGCCGCAATGCGCCCCGCCATCGCTCAGCGAGTTGACCGTGTCCTCGGCGTGCTGGAGCGCGTGGAGGAAGTCGAGATTGCGGTCAGCGTAGTTGAGGATCGGCAGGTAGATGAACCCGCGTCCTTCATCGCGGCACATCAGGTCGTAGGCGTATTCCTGCGGATCAACCCCGGCAGCCTGTGCGCGCGCCTGCACCGTCTCGGCATCGGTCGGTTCGTAATCGAAATCGGGGTCCATCTCGTATTGCATCAGCCACCCTTGCGTGATCACCATGACTACGGTCAGGATGTCCTCCGGCGCACCGGTGTAGTCGTTGGCCTCACCGAGCAGCTGTGCCTTGAACGCGGGGTCGAGCAGCTTCGCCTTTAGCTCGGCCCACGGCAGGTCCTTGATCGCCTGCCAGCTCGGCCGGTAGACGAACGGGTGGACGGTGCCTTGCCAGGCCATCACGATCCCGTTCCCCCGCAGCGCGATCTGGGCGACGATGTTGGCGCCGTTGTCGTTCTCGGCCCGCATGGTGGCGATCTGTTCGTCGAGTGGCAGTTCCTTGGCGATGGATTGCAGCGCGGCGAATGTCACCGGCAGACCGGTTTCACGGCTGAGCGCGCCCATCCATTCGAACTCGTTCCATTCACGGCGCAGGTCGCTGGCCATTTCGAACACGCCATGCCCGGCACGGCCCATCGCACGGCCAATCTCGATCAGTTCCTCGGCAGTGGCGGTGGTGCCGGGCACCAGCACACCGTTGATATCCTTGTGCAGCACCGTGCGCGAGGTCGAGAAGCCCAGTGCTCCGGCGCGTACCCCTTCCTCGACGATCTGCGCCATCTGCCTGACGTCTTCCTCGGTCGGAACCGCGCCGGGCTCCTCGCGGTCACCCAGCACATAGGCGCGCACCGCGCCGTGCGGCACGTGGGTGCCGATATCGACCGTGCGCGGCAGCTTCTCCAGCGCGTCGAGGTACTCCGGGAAGGTCTCCCATTCCCACGTGATCCCTTCAGCGAGCGCGGTGCCGGGAATGTCCTCCACGCCTTCCATCAGCTGGATCAGCCATTCGTGCCGGTCGGGCTTCGCCGGGGCGAATCCAACCCCGCAATTGCCCATCACGACCGTGGTCACGCCATGCCAGCTCGACGGTGCCATTTCCGCGTCCCAGGTAGCCTGCCCGTCGTAATGGGTGTGGATGTCGACGAAGCCGGGGGTGACGATCAGGCCGGTCGCGTCGATTTCTTCCGCTGCGTCGCCCTGTACGGCACCGACTTGCGCGATGAGGCCATCCTTTACCGCGACGTCACCGGTGAAGCGCATCTGCCCGGTGCCATCAACGATGGTGCCGCCCCGGATGATGAGGTCATATGTCGCCATTGCTGTCTCTCCCATTTCGAATTGAAACTGGCATAGCACGCTCGTGGGGGCAATGCTAAGCTGGCACGATGGAGAGGCAGGCAAGCTGGTACCCCGCGCCCGACAGCGGCATCGCGATCCGCTGGGTCGAGGCGAACGGATTGACGTTCGAGGTGGCCGAGGCAGGGCAGGGCAAGCGGCTTGCCCTGTGCCTGCATGGATTTCCCGAGCTCCACTACAGCTGGCGCCACCAGATGCCCGTGCTCGCCGAGCTCGGCTATCGGGTTTGGGCGCCAAACCTAAGGTGATTATATACCTTGCAAACACAGTAGCGATCTGGCATAGGATTCCCATAAGGAGTTCAATGCAATGTCTGCCCTGTCCCGCCCCGAGTTTCACAGCGAAGAAGCCGCTTTCGCACACTTGGAAAAGACCATTTGGGCCGGTGAGGCAGTATGCCCGCACTGTGGCGGAACGGACCGTATCACGAAGGTGAAGGCGAACCCGGCCAAGCGCGTTCGCGAAGGCCTGTGGCGCTGTGGCGATTGCAAGAAGCAATTCACGGTCAAGATCGGCACGGTGTTCGAGCACATGCGCTTGCCGCTCCATAAGGCGCTGCAAGCCGTCTATCTCGTCACCAGCAGCAAGAAGGGCATTAGCGCGCACCAGCTCCACCGGACGTTGGAAATCACCTACAAGAGCGCGTGGTTCCTGTTGCACCGTATCCGCGAAGCCATGCGCGATGACAGCGACATTGCCCCCATGGGCGGTAACGGCGGCGTGGTCGAAGTTGACGAGACTTTCATCGGTCGGTTGAAGGGCGTGGAAAAGAAGCGCGCCTTCCATCACAAGATGAAGGTTCTGGCGCTTGTTGACCGCGACACTGGCAAGGCTCGCACCATGGTGATCGACAACGTGAAGGCTGAAACTCTCATGCCGCTGGTGCTGGCAAACGTTGCCCGCGAAGCCCGCGTTATGACGGACGAGCACAGTGGTTATCGCGACGCTGGCAAGTGGTTTGCGGCCCATGGCACCACCAGCCACGGTAAGGGCGAATACGTGAACCTTGAGGATCGCAGCATCCACAGCAACACGGTGGAAGGCTATTTCAGTATCTTCAAGCGCGGTATGAAGGGTGTCTATCAGCATTGCGGTGAAGAGCATCTGCACCGCTATCTGGCGGAGTATGAGTTCCGTTACAACAACCGCGCCGCGCTCGGCTGCAACGATACGGACCGCTCCTGCGCCGCGCTCAAGGGCATTATCGGCAAGCGCCTAACTTACGCGCAATAAGTTGATAGGGATTCAAAGCGGTCAAGTTTGGACAGCATTAACGTGCAATCAATCCAGCTAATGCTAACCTTTCCGTGGAAGTGAGAGACACACCCCTAGGAAGGTATCTATCATTCCGCTGCGCGCCCTCGGCTGGACTCGAACCAGCAGCCGGGGACCTACGAAGAACCTGCTCTATCCAGTTGAGCTACGAGGGCCACACAGCAGAAACGCCGGGGTTAGCGCCCCGGCGTTTTCACTTTCAGTTCACCGCACGCAACCCCCCGTCAAAAGGGCGAGCGGGCGCGAAACGCTTTTCGTAGTAGCGATCCCCCTCATAGACTAGCGCGCCATCAGCCTTTAGGCGCGACAGCACTGACCCAACTGTATCTGTTGCCACGGTGGGGACACGGCTCTTGACGAAGTCTTGCACCTCGCGGCTAGTCGCGCCCGCCTCACCAGCCTCTGCCATGTAATCTAGCACCAGTGGCTTAATGCTGGGAGACCGCTGGCGGGTAGGTTTGGATGCTGGATTGAGTTCACCGAGAAGTTCAACCAGTAATTTCTCCTGGACGCGGAGTGCTGTGATCTGGTCGCGGACAGCTTGCAGCTTCGCTTCAATCATCGCCTGTTGCTCTCTTGCGGTTGCCATGTCAGAATCCTTTGAAAGTGAGACCTTGGTGCCCGCAGTGGGACTCGAACCCACACACCCCTAGGAAGGATTTCGGTTTTAAAGACCGTTGCGTCTACCATTCCGCCATGCGGGCACTGACGGCTTGATAAGGTGCCGCAATCAAGATTGCAAGCAAGAGGAACGTGCCGTGAACGATTCTATGGGGGAAACCCAATCCGATAAGTTCAAAGAAGCAGCTCGTGAACTGGAGTGCGACGAGGACGAGGCGCGCTGGGATGAGCGTCTCCGCAAGGTGGCGAAGGGTAAGCCGGAGAAGTCAGAGTGAAACGCTTTGTGCTTGCCGCACTGGCGCTGACACTCCCCGCCACAGCGCAGGCACAGTCGGGGCCTTATAAGCTGATTGTGGTCGCGAACGACTCTGCGGTTACGATTGATTACCCAAGCCTAGAGCGGTGCCAGAAAGCCGCGACTGCCGCCGAAGAGGAGGCGCGACGTAGGCTCCGCGAAGCATACGCGGAAAGCCCCAATCCCATTATCAAGCCAGCACTACGTGTGATCGCCTTTTGCATCCCCGGCTAGCATGTTTGCAAAAGATACAATCGCCAAACCTAAGGGGCTATGGCGGGACGGACCGGCCCGAAGGCAAACAGGCTTATCGCCTCCAGACCCTGGCGGCGGACGTTGCCGCCCTGATCGATGCGAGCGGGGCTGAGGAAGTGACGCTGATCGCCCATGACTGGGGGGCGATCATCGCGTGGTATTTTGCCATCAGGCGCGTACGCCCGCTCAAGGCGCTGGTGATCCTCAACGTGCCGCATCCGCTATGCGGGCGGCGGGAAATGAAGCACTGGCACCAGCTCAGGAAGAGCTGGTACATCTTCTTTTTCCAGCTGCCGCGCTTGGGGGAGCGAATGCTGGGGCGGGGCGATGCTGCCCCGATTGCGCGCATCTTTCGCGATTCAGCGGTGAACAAGCACCTGTTCACCCAAGAGGAAGTCGCGCCCTATCGCGCTGCGGCGAACCGGCCCGGTGCGTTGACCGCGATGCTCAACTACTACCGTGCTCTTCTGCAAACGCCCGATATCCGCCACATCGGCGATGGTCGGGTGGAGGTGCCGACGCTGGTGTTGTGGGGGGAGCAGGACGTCGCGATCGACATTCGCGTGCTCGACGGGATGGACGCCTACGTGCCCGACCTGACAGTCAGGCGCTTTCCCGATGCCTCGCACTGGGTGCAGCAGGACATTCCTGATGAAATCAATGCCGCCTTGAAGGAATGGTTCGCGCGCTAGCCGCGGGCGCGGATCATCGCTTCGACATCGACGAACTTTTCGCGCGGGGCGCCATCGCGGGCGGCGGCTTCCTCCGCCTCTTCGATTTTCTTCCAGTCGCGGAACGTGACCACATCGAGCCCGCGTGTTTCGGCCAGCGCGTCAAACGCGGCGCGGCCCTTCTTGCCGCCCGGACCGAGTGCGCCTGACTCCATGTCTTCGGCAATCCGCTCGATCACCGAGTAGCCGTCGGGCCGGTTGGTACCGATGGTGCCGCTCGGCCCGCGCCGGGCCCAGCCGACGCAATAGAGGCCGGGCAGGATGCGGCCTTCGTCGTTGGCGAACCGGCCCGCCCGCTCGTCGAACGGCACATCGGGGATATGTGCGGAGTGGTAGCCGATGCAGCTCACCACCAGATCTGCCGGAACGTCGTAGAACTCGCCGATGCCGCTGGCCCTGCCTGCATCGACCATGGTTCGTTCGACCCTGACCGACCTGACGGTGCTTTCGCCCTCGAAGGCAACCGGACTGGCGAAGAAGTCGATTTCGATCTCGATGTCCTTGTCGCCATGGATGCTTTCGGGGATTGCAGCAAAGCTGCGCAAGTGGCTGACGGATTTGCGCAGACCTGGCTCCAGCAACGCGTCGTCCGCCTCGTCGGGCAGGTCGCGCTTGTCCACCCGGGGGCTGGCCCGGTCGAGATGCATCAGCTCGCCCAGTTCCTTGGGTGTCATCATGATCTGGTGCGGCCCGCGGCGGCCCAGAATGGTGATCTTGCGCACTTTGCTGGCCCGCAGCAGATCGAGCGCGTGCGCGACAATGTCAGAGCCGGTGAATTCGGCTTCGGTCTTGGCGAGGATGCGGGCGACGTCCAGCGCGACATTGCCCATTCCGATCACCACCGCGTGCTTGCCTGAAAGGTCAGGATCAAGCGCGGCAAATTGCGGGTGCCCGTTGTACCACCCGACGAAGGCGGCGCTGCCATAGACGTTGGCGAGATCCTCACCCGGCAGGCCCAGCTTGCGGTCATGCGGCGCGCCGGTAGCGACCACGAGAGCATCATACATCGACTGCAACTCGCCGACAGAGACATGCTCGCCCACCTTGACGTTGCCCACGAAGCGGACGTTGTCCGTCAGCGCCACTTGCTCGTAGCGGCGTGATACGCCCTTGATGGACTGGTGATCGGGTGCAACGCCGGTGCGGATCAGGCCGTAGGGCACCGGCAACATATCGAACACGTCGATCCGCACATCATCGCCCCACCGCTTCTGCGCGGCCTCCGCAGTGTAATAACCGGCAGGCCCCGAACCGATAATGGCGATATGGCGCATAGGCAGCTTCCCGTGTTCTGCTCCCCGGCTCAGGCGGCCTGGGAAAGGTCCTCTTCGTCGTGCGTATCAAGGAAGCGGCGGATCGCGGAGATGCTCTGCTCGCGATGGCTGAGCAGGAACAGGTGGCCGCCGCCTTCCATCACCTCCAGCTCGCTGTTCGGAATCAGCGAGGCGAGGATCCGGCCATTGGCCAGCGGCACGATCTGGTCATCATCTCCCATCAGGATCAGCGTGTGCTTCTTCATGAACGGCAACACCGGCGCACTGGTCCACCCGAGCATGGCGAGCAACTGGTAGAAGTAACCACGCGGGGAAGGGGGCTTGAGCCGCCCGATATGTTCCGATTTTCCGCTCGCCTCGCTGCCGAGGGCGCCGCCGTAGAGCGTCTCGAAATGCTTCGCCATGAACGCTGCGTCGACGTAGCGGCGCGGATTGGCCATCTTGGTCAGCGCGGCGGGATTGCCGGGGACCATCACCATCCCGGCGCTGGTCGCAGCGAGCACGAGCCGCCGGGTGCGCTTGGGATGCTGCAAGGCGAAATGCTGCGCCATGGCGCCGCCCCAGCTGACGCCCATGACATCGACCTTGTCGAGCCCGAACCGGTCAAGCAACAGGGTGGTGGTCCACGCCATGGTGGCCGCGTTGTAGGGGATCAGCGGCTCGGGCGATTCCCCCACGCCCGGCATGTCGAACATGATGAACCCGCGATCATCCAGCGCATCGGCCAGCGGTGCGACCGCTTCGATATTGGCGCCGATCCCGTTGAAGAACAGCACCGGCAGGTGCTCGCTCTCCATGTCGAGCCGCCAGCGGGCGACGCGCAGGGTGCGCCCGCCGACGGTCTCCATCGAGACTTCGGCGGTTTCCATGGCATGGGTCAAAGGCAATTCCTTGTTGCGACCATCTGGCCGGGCAGGATGTCAGCGTTCCTCGACAACGTATAGCCCCGGGGCCGGATCCGACGGCGGATAGGCCTTGTTACCCACGGCTTTCGGCGCCTTCTTCATCTTGCCGGAGCGGCCCTGGACCCATTCCATCCAGTAAGGCCACCAGCTTCCCGCGACTTCCTCGACGCCCGGCAGCCATTCGTCAGCCGTGGCGGGCAGGGGGCCGTCCTTCTTCTGGACGTAATACTTGGCCTTGGGATTGCCCGGCGGGTTGAGGATCGCCTGCATATGCCCCGAATGGGACAGGACGTACGTCACGTCGTCGCTGCCGAACAGCCGGGTGGAGCGATAGGTGGCTTTCCACGGCGTGATGTGATCGGTCACCCCGCCGAGGATGAACAGCGGCGCGTCGACTTTCGACAGGTCGACCTTGTGCCCGGCCATTTCGACCTCGCCCTTCTTGGTAAAGGCGAGCGTTTCGAACAGCGTCATGAAATCGCCCATCAGGCTGGCGGAAAGATTGGTCGCGTCCGCATTCCAGAACAGCACGTCGAACGCCGGCGGATCTTCGCCCAGCAGGTAGTTGTTGATGACGTAGTTCCAGATCAGGTCGTTGGGGCGCAACCAGGCGAACCCGCGAGCAAGGTCATCGCCCTTGATGATGCCCTTCTTGGCTGCGCGCTGGCGGGCCCGCTGGATGCCGTTCTCGGTCATCAGCGAGCCGGCTTCGATGTCGTTCTGCTGGGGATGGAGCACACACACCATCAGGGTCAGCGCGTTCAACGCCGGGTCGCCATCTGCGGCGAGCTTGCTTGCGACCACCGAGGCGGTCTGCCCGCCCGAACAGCCCGCCGAGATGTTGACCTTCTTCGATCCGGTAATCGACTGGACCGCTGCGATCGCTTCGCGGCAGGAGCGGACATAGTCGTCCATCCCCCACACGCCCTGTTCCTTGGACGGGTTGCGCCAGGAGATCACGAATGTCTGGATGCCGTTGTCGACCTGGTACTTCACCACCGATTTCTCAGGGGTCAAGTCATTGATATACATCTTGTTGATCTGGGGCGGGATGGTCAGCTGCGGGATCTCGTAGACCTCGTCCGTGGACGGGGCGTAGTGGATCAGCTCCATCATTTCCGTGCGCAGGACAACCGAACCCTTCGAGGTCGCGACGTTCTCGCCCAGCTTGAAAGGGCGCTTGTCCACCTGGCTGACCATGCCCTTGTTGTGGACCATGTCGTGGTATGCGTTCTTCAGGCCCTTGACCAGGCTCAGGCCGCCACTGTCGATCACCCGCTTCTGGGCGGTCGGGTTGCCGATCAGGGTATTGGTCGGAGACAGGGAATCGATGATGATCGTGCTGATGAAATTGGCCCGGTCGCGCTCCAGCTCGTCGAGTTCCAGCTCTTCCAGCCAGTTGCGCATGCCCTTCTGCACGGCGAGGTAATACTGTACCCCGGCCCGGAAGAACGGGTTGTACTGCCAGGCCGGATCGCGGAACCGCTTGTCGGTCGGCTCAGGGGCAAGTTCGGACTTGCCGGTCATGATCTTGACCATGTCCTGCCCGATTTCCTGCGCGTGCTTCATTGCCCGCTTTGGATCGGACGCCGTCTCGCGAAGCAGCAAGGCGATTGCCCCGACAAAATCTTCCCGTGCGAGGCCCACCAGCGGACCCAGAGCAGTGGTCGATTGAGCGGCTTCGTTCTCCAGTCGTGTCGTCTTGGCCATGTGTTTCTCCCTGTCTGCGTTCATGCACAGGCAGGGCTTGCTTGGCAAGCATTCACAAAATGGCCCCCTGAGCACTGTTTTGCAGGGGGCAGTTAACCGAATTCAAACCGCTTTTGGGGCATTTAGCCAGACATGGGCGGGGCGAACCCCAAATCGGCCCCGGCAGGAGATTCTGCCGGCGATGCCATGGACGTTCCTGCACGCGATGGCGTGCGGGGACTTCGCGAGGCCCATTCGAGCCCTCACGGGCCGGAAAATCCGGAACCAGGACAACTGCAGGACCGCCGCTCCGCCCAGCGCAGGTCCAGGCAGGAGGCGCGTTCCCCGCTTGCCGGAGATAGCGCCCGGGCGGCCAGCAGCACGCTGCGCCGCCCGAATGTCCTGCCGGATACCTTCCCGTGGATGGCACCCAGCATCCTGGGTGCGTTTGCGATTTCCGCGCTACTGTGTGCCTGCATTCCCCCATTCGGAGCGGTATTGGCGGGCGTGCTTGCAACGCTGACGGCCTATTGCAGTCGCTACTTCGTTAAATGGGAGCAGGCGGCCGAGCGGAAACCTTCGCCCGCATTTGCCGGCGGCTTGATCATCGTTGCGATAACCGGTCTTTCAGCCAGCGCCGGGTTCGGCCTCTGGATGTATGCAGGGCATCTCGATTTCCGTTTAGGAATTGCAGCGATCGTGACCATCCATGCCGTCTTTGCGACGGTTCTCAGCGGGCGAACAAAGCTGATGTTCGCGGCGAAAGTGTCATGCTGGCTACCCTTGGTAATCCTCGATGCCAGTCTATATGCGCTGGCAGGTCTGGTTCTCGCGAGCATGGTTTCGCTGGTCATTGCCAGGCACCAGACCCAGCTAGACCGTCGTCGGGAAATGGAAGAAGAGGCCAAGGCGCGGGTACGCGACAGGGCGCAGAGCATCCTTTCCGATTACGAGGAAACCGGTCAGGGCTGGTTCTGGGAAACCGACCGGCGTGGGCAACTGACCTATCTTTCGTCCTCGGTCGCCAAGGCACTCGGACGGCGAAAGCAGGAACTGGTCGGTCGTCCCTTCACCAGCCTGTTCGACCTGGCTGATACCAGCGCCGACGGGGAACGCACCCTGTCGTTCCACCTGTCGGCGCGCTCGTCATTTCAGGACCTTGCCGTGCGGGCGGCCGTAAGGGACGAGGAGCGCTGGTGGTCAATCAATGGCCGGCCGGTCTATGACGGTTTCCGCAATTTCTGCGGCTTCCGCGGCTCAGGCACGGACCTGACGGAAAAGAAGCGCAGCCAGGAAAAGGCCACCCGGTTGGCCCAGTTCGACTCGCTGACCGGCCTCGCCAACCGGCACAACATGTCGCAGATGCTGGAGAAGATTCTCAACAGCCCGCATGAACGCGACCGGGAATGCGCGGTCATGCTGCTTGACCTCGACCGGTTCAAGAACGTCAACGATACGCTTGGTCATCCGGCAGGTGACGCATTGCTCAAGCAGGTGTCGCAGCGCCTGCAGCGGACCGTCGGCAAGATGGGCCAGTGCGGTCGACTGGGCGGCGACGAGTTCAAGGTGATCATCCCGGGCCGGTCAGAGCACGAACGGCTGGGCGACCTGGCACAGGAAATCATCCGCCAGCTGTCACAACCCTATTCGATCGAAGGGCAGAGGGTGGTCATCGGTGCATCGGTCGGCATCGCCATCGCGCCGGAGAACGGCGTGACCAGCGAGTCGATCATCCGCAACGCCGACCTCGCGCTCTACGCGGCGAAGGATGGCGGCCGCGGGCGGTTCCACTTCTTCTCGACCGATCTGCATACCAAGGCTGAAGAACGCAATCAGCTCGAGCAGGACTTGCGCGATGCAATCGCGCATGGAGGCCTCGAACTCTATTACCAGCCGGTCGTCGATGCGGTCAGCGAAAGGATTGCCGGGTTCGAGGCTTTGCTGCGCTGGAACCATCCGGTGCATGGCTGGCTTTCGCCGGCCAAGTTCATTCCCGTCGCCGAGGATTCCGGGCTCATTTCGGCGATTGGCGAATGGGCGCTGCGCACTGCCTGCCACGACCTGGCGCGCTGGCCGGAATCCATCCGGTGTGCGGTCAACGTGTCTGCGCTGCAATTCGGCAATCCACAGTTCGCAACCGTCGTCACCAACGCGGTGGCGCAGGCCCGGATCGACCCTGCAAGGCTCGAGCTCGAGATTACCGAGAGCGTGTTCCTTAACGACGATCACGGTACCGATGCCATGTTTACCGCGCTCAAGCGGATCGGCGTCCGTCTGGCGCTGGACGATTTCGGTACGGGTTATTCTTCGCTCGGCTATCTGAAGCGCGCGCCGTTCGACAAGATCAAGATCGACCAGAGCTTTGTCCGCGGCGCGACGCAAAAGGGCAGCCGCAATGCGGCGATCATTACCTCGATTACCAGTCTGGCCCAGTCGCTTGGCATGGACACAACCGCAGAGGGCGTGGAGACGCTCGACGAGCTCGATCTCGTGCGCAAGTGCGGTTGCAGCCACATCCAGGGCTATGTCTACGCCAAGCCGCTGAGCGAAGCCGACGCCACGGAACGGTTGCGACAGGGACTTTCCATGTCGGCCAGTGGTCCGCGCTCGGCCCGGGCAAAGCGGTTCACCATGCTCCGCAAGGTCATTCTTGAAAGCGGAGGGCACCATTATCACGGAACCATCCGCAACATCTCGAGTACCGGCGCACTTGTTGAGGGTCTGTGGAACGTTCCTCCTGGAACGCGTTTCAGCATTGCTCTGACGGAAACCATGAAGGTCATGGCGACCAGCCGGTGGAACAATGAAGACAAGATGGGTGTCGAATTCGCGCGCCCGCTCGATACCGAGGAGGACGGCTCGATTTCGATCCTGGTTCGCGAAAAACAGAACCTGATCGCAAAGGCCGGGTAACGCGGACGAGGATTAGCACGGAATTAACGCATTCCACTTAGGTTTGCCTCACAAGACAGCCGTGGGTCGCAAGAATACCAAGCTCAAATCACGGGGATAGCGCAAGGATGGCCATCAAGGGCCTTTTTTCACGGAAGGGCGGTCATGACACCGAGCCCGTGCGCGCGCCCGGAAAAGACGAGCCGCTCCGCCTGATCGACAAGCGGGATGCAGAGCGGCGGCTGAGCCTGCTCGATAGCTTCGAGGAGTCCGGCATTGGCTGGTTCTGGGCGACGGACGGTCAGGGACGGCTGATTTACCTGTCGGAAAATGCAGTGCGCCAGATCGGGTGCGAACCCGCTGAACTGATGGGCAAAAGCATTGCATCCCTGTTCAGCACCGATCCTGTCGACGAAGCGGAAGGAAAGCGCAGGCCACTCGGCTTCCTCCTCAGTGCCCGCAACACCATCGCTGACCTGCCGGTTCGCGTCGCGATCGAAGACAGGGAAGTATGGTGGTCACTGACCGGCAAACCGCAACTCGACAGCGAAGGAAACTTCTTCGGGTATCGTGGTTCGGCCAAGGACATTTCGGCTGAGATTCAGCGTCAACGCGATGCAGCGCGCCTCGCCCAGTATGACTCGCTCACCGGCCTGTCCAACCGCCACCGGATGACCAGCCGGCTCACGGCGACGCTTACTGCCTACAAGGCGACCAAGCGCAGCTGTGCATTGTTCATGATGGACCTCGACCGGTTCAAGCATGTCAACGATACGCTTGGGCATCCGGCTGGCGACGAGCTGCTGCGTCAGGTCGCCCAGCGGCTCGAGACCATAGTCGGCAAGAAGGGGGAGATCGGTCGCCTCGGCGGTGACGAATTCCAGATCATACTCCCGGACATGGACGATCGCGGGCAGCTTGGCGAGCTGGCTGCGCGGTTGATCCAGATGGTTTCGCAACCCTATTCGATCGAAGGAAGCCGCGCGATCATCGGCGCGTCCATTGGTGTTGCGATTGCGCCCTATGACGGGCTCGACACCGACGATCTCGTCAGCAGTGCCGACCTTGCACTCTATGCGGCAAAGGGTGGTGGGCGAGGCCAGTTTCGCTTCTACTCAGCTGAACTCAAGGATGGCGCACGGCTGCGAAAGCAGATCGAGGAAGATCTGCGCGATGCGCTGCACCGCGATGAAATGAACCTGCGCT
>JAHDXX010000304.1 GCA_023384025.1 Sphingomonadaceae bacterium | reverse complement strand
GCCTTTCTATTACGAATCCATCGGGCGAGGAGCGCGCATGACCGATCTTTCCGGCAAAGTGGCACTGATAACCGGTGCCGGGCAAGGGGTGGGGCAGGGTATTGCCCTGGCGCTGGCCGCTTCGGGTGCGCGCGTGGCGGTCACCGGCCGCACCCTGGCCAAGCTGGAGGCAACCTGCGCAATGGTGGCTGACCGCGGCGGCGAAGCGCTGGCAATCGAAGGCAATGTGAAGGATGCAGCCAGCCTCACCGACATGGTCACGCAGACCGTGGCGCGGTTCGGCGGGCTCGATATCCTCATCAACAATGCCCAGGAAGTGCCCAACGGCAAGCTGCTGGATGTCAGTGACGAAGCTTTCCTCGCCGGGTTCGAATCCGGGCCGCTGGCGAACTTCCGTCTGATGAAGCTGGCGCACCCGCACATGGTGGCGCGCGGCGGCGGGGTGATCGTCAACCTTGCCTCGTCCGCCGGCATCCGGTGGGACATGTCGGGTTACGGTGCATACGGCGCGGTCAAGCAGGCGACCCGCGTGCTGACCCGCGCCGCAGCGGCAGAATGGGGGCGGCAGGGTATCCGTGTGCTGACCATCGCGCCCCATGCCGAAAGCCCCGGGCTCAAGTGGTGGGTCGCCAACAACCCGGAAGAGGCCGAGGCGTTCTTCCGCACGATACCGCTCGGCCGGATCGGCCAGCTGGAAGAGGATATCGGGCGGGCGGTCGCTGCGCTCTGTTCGAGCGACATGGGCTACCTCACCGGCGCGACCATTCCGCTCGATGGCGGGCAGGCGAATTTCGACTGATGGAGAAAGTCATCTGCCTGCTGTGGGCCGGGGAGAGTACGGATCGCGCCGTGTTCCACGCGACCTTGCTTGAAGGACTGCCCGGAGCGCTGCAAGCCGCCGGCGCAAGCGGAATCCGGTTCAATCTCGAAGACGCAGTCAGCGCCGCTGGCGCACACCTGCGCCAGTCGCGGGGCGAGCGGCAGCATGACGCGGCGGTGCAGTTCTGGCTGCCGAGCGCGAACCGGCTGCGGCGCGGCGCGGTGGATGCGATTCTCGAACAGATGTGCGAGCGGTGGCACGGCTGGGTCGTGGCGGAGTCCACCATCATCGCCAACAGCTTGCATCCTGTGAAGGCAGGCGAACGCACCGCGGGCTGGGCGCAGATGGCCTTCCTCACCCTGCCGGAGCGGCTGACCCACGCGGAATGGCTCTCCCTTTGGCAGGACCGGCACACGCTGGTGGCGATCGAGACGCAGGCCAATTTCGAGTACGTCCAGAACCTCGTCGTCCGCCCCCTGACGGAGGGCGCTCCGCCCTATGTTGCGATCGTCGAGGAGTGTTTCCCCGAAGCGGCGCTGACCGATCCCTTCGTGTTCTTTGACGCGGTGGGCGATCCGGCGAGGTTCAAGGGCAACCTCGACCGGATGATGGAAAGCTGTGACCGGTTCATTGAGCGCGGGACCATCGACGTGATTCCCACCGGGCAGTACACGTTTTAGGGGCTGACACGACGCGAATGGCGCATAATTGTCGCGCTATGAGCCAATTTGCGTAAAACTTTAATCTTTGAAATCCGCAAAACACAGCTATAGTGCGCATCAAGCGCAGCATTGCGTCGAATCGCGGGAGAGGAAGTGATGTCAGCCGGAGTAGCCCTTGTCACGGGGGCAAGTCGCGGAGCAGGGCGCGGGATCGCGAAGGGTTTCGGCGAGCTGGGCTACACCGTCTACGTCACCGGACGCACCTCTGCGCCGGGCGATGCCAAGGGCTGGGATGGCACCGTTCTTCCCGGCACGGTGGCGGAAACCGCAGCCGAAGTGACCGCGGCGGGCGGCAAGGGCATCGCGGTAATGTGCGACCATGCCGACGATGCGCAGATCGCCGCGCTGTTCGAGCAGATCGAACGCGAGCAGGGCCACCTGGATGTGCTGGTCAATAACGCCACTTACATCCACCACCAGCTGATCGAGAAGAAGCCCTTCTGGGAGAAGGAGCTCGACGCGGTGAAGATCCTCGATGTCGGGCTGCGCAGCGCCTATGTCGCCAGCTGGCATGCAGCGCGGATGATGGTTGCGCGCGGGTCAGGCGTGATCGCGTTCGGTTCTTCGTTCGGCGGTTCGTGCTACATGCACGGCCCGGCCTATGGCGCGCAGAAGGCGGGGGTCGACAAGTTCGCCCACGACATGGAGCACGACCTGCGCGGCACCGGGGTGACGGCAGTGTCGATCTGGATGGGCCCGCTGGTGACCGAGCGCTCGCTGATCGCGCAGAAGACCAATCCGGAGCAGTACGAAGGTTTCATCGACGCAGCGGAAAACCCCGAATTCACCGCGCACATCATCGATGCGATCGGCAAGGCCCCGAACCGCGACGAGTTGTCCGGGCAGACGCTGATCGGCGCCGAAATCGCCAGGGAACTCGGCGTCACCGATCGCGGCAAGGAAAAGCCGAGCTACCGCGACATGCTGGGCAGCCCGCGTCCGAAGAACCCGGCGGCCGTTTAC
>JAHDXX010000021.1:14839-21517 GCA_023384025.1 Sphingomonadaceae bacterium | reverse complement strand
CGGACCGGGGTGTATTACATTTGTGCAACGCCGCGACGCGCCGGTTTCTCTAGGGTCTCAGGGTCCGCAACCCCAAAAATGAAATCCGGCAAAAATTTATATGGGCAAAATGGGTGTTGCCGGGCTTTGAATCAATCGAATCAGAGTCGGCAATTTTCGTGCGCGGTTCACACTTTTCTGCCCCCTCCCCTTGAGGGGAGGGTCGGGGAGGGGTGTACGGCGATTGAGCGGGTGTCGAACCCCCACCCCAGCCCCTCCCCATGGGGAGGGGAGCAGTTGTGCGCTATCCTGCCGCCTTCGCGTGCCCGGCGATCTCTTCGGCCAGCGTGTCGACCAGTTCCAGCGGCAGGTCGTGGCCCCAGCCAGGGATCGTGCGGATCCGTGCGCCGGGGATGCTGGCGGCGGTGTCGTGCCCGCCTTCGACCGGGACCAGCGGGTCGGCCTCGCCGTGCAGCACCAGCGTGGGCGCGGTGATCCCGGCGAGCATCGCGCGCCGGTCGCCATCGCCGAGGATTGCCGCAAGGTGCCGGGTCGGCCCTTCGGGATAGACGCTGCGGCGCACGCTGGCGGTGACATTGGCGCGCAGACGATCCTCCGGCGCGGGGAAGCCGGGCGAACCGATAGTGCGGGCGAGCAGCATGCCGTGCTCGACCAGCACTGCCTCGTCCATGCTCGCCGGGCGCTTGACCAGCACCTGCAGCGCTTCCTTCTTCGCCGGGGGCAGCTTGGGGTTGCCGGTGGTGGAGAAAATCGAGGTCAGCGTGCGGGTCTTGCCCGGATGGCGCGCGGCGACATGCTGCGCGATCATGCCGCCCATGCTGCCGCCGACGATATGCGCGCTTTCGATCCCCAGCGCATCGAGCAGGCCCGCCCCGTCATCGGCCATGTCGGCAAGGGTATAGGGCACCTTCGGCCGGATCCCGAGCCTGGCCAGCAGGGTCAACTTGAGAATGCCCGGCGCCTTCACCCCGTGGAACTTGTGGCTGAGGCCGATGTCGCGGTTGTCGTAGCGGATCACGCGGAAGCCGCGTGCGATCAGCGCCTCGACCAGCTCGATCGGCCACAAGGTCAGCTGCGCGCCGAACCCCATGATGAGAAGAATGGCCGGATCGCCCGCGCTGCCGTGATCTTCGTAGTGGATTTCGATCCCGTTGGCGGTCGCAGTTGGCATTGGCGCTTCTCCCCTGAGCGTTATGGTGAGAAGGCCTAGACCCATCTGCGCAGTTTACGCAAGCGTAAGGCGCGGAGGAAGGGGTGGCTCAGTCGTCCTTGCCGCCGCCGAAACTGTATTCGCCGCGTTCGTGGATGATGTTGGCGCGGCCGACCAGCAGGTCGTCGACCGGGCCGATCCGCTTCACGTCCTTGTCCTTGTAGGGCAGCGAATGGAGCACGTAGCGCATGGCATTGAGCCGGGCGCGCTTCTTGTCGTCGCTCTTGATCACGGTCCACGGGCTGTCGGCGGTGTCGGTGGCGAAGAACATCGCTTCCTTGGCGCGGGTATAGTCGTCCCACTTGTCGAGGCTGGCGAGGTCGACCGGCGAGAGCTTCCACTGCTTCAGGGGGTGGACCTTGCGTTCCTTGAACCGGCGGCGCTGCTCCTCGCGGCTGACGGAGAACCAGAACTTGATCAGGTGAATGCCGGAACGCACGAGGTTGCGTTCGAACTCGGGCGCCTGGCGCAGGAATTCGCGGTATTCCTCTTCCGAGCAGAACCCCATCACCCGTTCCACCCCGGCGCGGTTGTACCAGCTGCGGTCGAACAGCACGATCTCGCCGGTGGTCGGCAGATGCTCGACATAGCGCTGGAAGTACCACTGGCCGCGCTCGACCTCGCTCGGCTTTTCCAGCGCGACCACGCGCGCACCGCGCGGATTGAGGTGTTCCATGAAGCGCTTGATCGCGCCGCCCTTGCCGGCCGCATCGCGCCCCTCGAACAGGATCACCACCCGCTGGCGGCTGTCCTTGGCCCAGGCCTGGAGCTTGAGCAGCTCGGTCTGGAGGATGAACTTCTCGCGCTCGTAATCCTTGCGCAGCATCTTGAACTTGTAGGGGTAGCCGCCGGTGCGCCATTCGGGCGCGAGCTCGTCGCTGGTCTGGCGCGGGCGACCGGGCGGCTTGGGCAGGCCGAGGTGCTGGCGCAGGCGGGCGGCATCATCGGGCGCGGCTCCGGCGAGCACTGCCTCGACATCCTCGACCGGCTCGCGCGCGGCAATCGCATCGAGCGCGGCTTCCTCGCCTTCGACCGCCGCTTCCGCGCGCTCGTCGGCCATCGCCTGCTCGAACGGCTTCGCCGCGCTGGCGGTGTCATTGGCGACCGGCCCTGCTCCGGCCTTGCGACGGTTGCTTGTGGTCATTTCGGGCTCCCCTTGCTGGTGCCGCAACGACTCAGCGGCTTGACCGGAGTTTCCGCCTGACCGGGTTTCCAGTCACAAGGATGGCGCGCATGGAATGTTGCATGATGCGCAACATAGGGCGGGGACCGGCTTCACTGCGCGGGCGGTGCCGGTCCGCGCCAGTCCGGCCCGCGAATATCGAAGCCCTTCGCCTCGAGCTGGTCGAGCACGCCCTGCTCCTCCGCCAGCACCCGCAGCGGGGCGACCGCGAGGGTCACGCCGCTTTCCCGCGCCGCGCGGTCGATTGCCGCGAGCCACTGGCCGCGCAGTTCGCCGCCGACCTGCTGGTCCGCCCAGGGCCAGCACTGGCCCAGCGCCTGCTCCAGCGGGTTGGCCATCACGGCGGGCACATCGAACGCGCGCCAGTCCGCGCCGCGCTTTTCAACCAGTTCGGGGCCGATCTCGGTCGCGGTCATGGCCGCGTCGAGGCAGGGCAGATGTGATTGCGGTTCGGCTTCGGCGAGGCTGTCAAGCATGTCCTTGCCGCGGATCGTGCCGACCGGTTCGGCCGGAACCTTTGCCTTGCGGGCGGCCTTCTCGACCACGTCGGAGGCATCCTTGCCGGTGTCGCGGTTGAACCCCAGCCGCCGCGCGAGCAGGTCGAACGCAGTGATCAGGAAGCTGGAGCGGGTATAGTCCTGGTCGTACTTCGCCTCCAGCGCAGCGAGCCGCTGCGCCTGCACGGGGTCGAGATAGTCGCCCGCCGTAGTATCCTTGGGCAGCTTGGTGATCTTGCCCCCGGCGAAGATGATCCGGAAAATATCGCCCGGCGAGACTTTGGGCTTGAGGCCGAGGATCACCCGGTCCGCCCCGGCGGTGGCTTCCTCCAGCCGGTCGGGGAACCACGGCGTCGCCTTGGGCACCGCGCGGATTTCCCCCACCAGCACGATCGTGCCGCGCGGGGTGTCGATCGTCCACATCGGCGCGCCGGAACGCTGCGCGGTGACGATGATTTCGTTGGGGGTGGGGTCCTGCGCGGAAGCTGGAGCGGCGGCGGCAAGAGCTATGGCTAACAAGCAGGCACGAACGATCATCCAGCCTGGAATATCACGCGGAGATTGCTCGCGCATGTATCAGGGGTGCCTCACGGCACCAGCACCGTATCCCGCGCGACCGCGTCCGTCTCGGGATAATCCAGCGTGAAGTGCAAGCCCCGGCTCTCGTGCCGCTTCAGCGCACTTTGCACGATCAGGTCCGCCGCCTCGATCAGGTTTCTGAGTTCGATCAGGTCGGTGGTGACGCGGAAAGCGCCGTAGTAGTCGTCGACCTCGCGCCGCAGCAGCGCGATGCGGTGGGCGGCGCGCTCCAGCCGCTTGGTGGTGCGTACGATACCGACATAGTTCCACATGAACCGGCGGATCTCGGTCCAGGTCTGCTTGATCACGACTTCTTCGTCGGAATCGGTCACCCGGCTTTCGTCCCACTCGCGGATCGGAGGCGGGGCGGAAAGCCCGTCCCAATGGGCAAGGATATCCTTCGCCGCCGCCTCGCCGAACACGAAGCATTCGAGCAAGGAATTGGAGGCAAGCCGGTTGGCCCCGTGCAAGCCGCTTTCGGTGCATTCGCCCGCGGCCCACAGCCCGGGCAGGTCGGTCCGCGCGTCGAGATCGACCAGCACCCCGCCGCAGGTGTAGTGCTGCGCCGGCACCACCGGGATCGGGTCTTTGGTCATGTCGATCCCGAGGCCGAGCAGCTTTTCATGGATGGTCGGGAAATGCCCGCGCACGAATTCGGGCGGCTGGTGGCTGATGTCTAGGTGGACGTAGTCGAGCCCGTAACGCTTGATCTGGTCGTCGTTGGCGCGGGCGACGATATCGCGCGGGGCCAGTTCCATCCGCTCCGGATCGTACTGCTCCATATAGCGCTGGCCGGTCACCGGGTTGAACAGCCGCCCGCCTTCACCGCGCACCGCCTCGGTGATGAGGAAGTTCTTGACCTCGAGATTGTAGAGGCAGGTCGGGTGGAACTGCATCATCTCCATGTTGGAGACGCGCGCGCCTGCCCGCCAGGCCATCGCGATGCCATCGCCGGTCGCGCCGCGCGGGGCGGTGGAGAACAGGTAGACCCGGCCTGCCCCGCCGCTGGCAAGCACGGTGGCGCGGGCGATATGCCGCTCGACCCGCCCGGTCGCCTCGTCGAGCGCATAGGCGCCCCACACCCGCCCGTCGCCGGAGAATTTCTCGCCGTGGCGTCCCGTAATCAGGTCGATGCACGCCCGGCCCGGCAGCAGGGTCACGTTGGGGTGTTCCTCCGCCGCCTTGAGCAGCGCGGCCTGTACCGCCCACCCGGTCGCGTCGTCGACATGGACGATCCGGCGGTGCGAATGCCCGCCTTCGCGGGTCAGGTGCAGGTCCGCGCCTTCCGCGTTGAACGGCACCCCCAGCGCGACCAATCGGGCAATGGCAGCGGGTGCACGCTCGATCACGAACTCGACCGTCTCGCGCCGGTTGAGTCCCGCGCCCGCGACCATGGTGTCGCGCACATGGTTCTCGAAGGTATCGCCCGCATCGAGCACCGCAGCGATCCCGCCCTGCGCCCATGCCGTGCTGCCCGAGCGCAGGTCGCCCTTGGCGAGGACGAGCACTTTCTTTGTCTCGGCCAGCGCCAGCGCGGCGGTGAGCCCGGCTGCGCCGGAACCGATGATAAGCACGTCGTGGGTCACCTGGGTCATCGTGCTGTCATGCCGACAAGGCATGCCCGCCGCAACAAGGGTTTGCGTCAGCCAAGGTCGGCAACCACCAGCCGGTAGCCCATGTCCGCACTGTCCGCTTCGAGCAATGCGGCGTTGCGTTCGGTCCACGCACCGCTCTCGAGGTCCGCCTCCAGCCGCCGGGCGCCGTCTTCGACTCCGTCGATCAGCCAGAAGCCCGAGCTGCCCTTGCGCACGCGCGGGTCGAGATAGGCCTGCGGGCGGCGCCAGTAGGCGTAGAGGAAGCCGTCAGTGCAATCGTGCGGCACGGGGACGGGCATGATCTCGACTGGCCCCAGATGCTCGGCGAAGAACGCCATCGGTGGCATCACGCCATCATCCAGGCCGACCAGCGCGGGCCAGTATTCGGTCTGCCACTGGCCGCGGAATTCCGGATCGTGGGTCAGCACGATGACCCGGGCACGCGCCACGCGGCGCATCTCGGCAAGACCGCGCGCCTTGTCGGTCCAGTGATGGATCGTCAGCACCGCCATTACTGCGTCGAAAGAGTTATCGGCGAACGGCAGGTCTTCTGCGGAACCCTGCACCGCCGGGGCCGCACCGGGCGGGCGCTGCGCGATCATTTCCGCTGACGGCTCCAGCGCTGTGACCGTGCGATCGGCGGGTTCGTAAGACCCCGTACCCGCCCCGACATTGAGCACGGTCTGCGCATCGCCCAGCGCCGCATCGACCAGCGCGGCAATGCGCGGATCGGGCCGGCGCAGGTTGGGGTAGTCGATGCCGATGGTGTCGTAGAGCGTGCTCATTCCGCCCCGGTCCGGGCAAGCAGGCGGGAACAGGGGAGGGGCATGGGGCGAGCCTATGACAGCAATTGTCACGCGGCAAGTGTGCCCGGTTCGGTTAGGCAGCCCGGAACATTTACCGGGAGGAATCGAACCTTGGCAAAGACTTGTCTCACGCTCGCCGCCTTGCTGATGTCGGGCAGCGCCATGGCCCAGTCGCTCGATCTGGCGACGGTGGACTGGCAGACTGCACAGGTCTCGGTCAACGATCCCGGGGGTGCCACGTTCTTCATCTACGGCAATCCGGATCATTGCGTGCTGCGCTATGACGGTACCGCACCGGGCGACTTCTCCTATGCATTCGGGCCGGAATACGGCAAGCTCTTCGCGTTTGCCGCACCGGCCGGCTGGACGCCTGGCAGTGACCAGATCGCGGTATTCATCGGCAGCCAGGTCCGCGCCGAAGAGGGCGAGAAGTTCGTCGCCGAACTCGGCTATGCCATCCTGCAGCGCGACGTCGCTGAGGACGGGGCAACGTTCTACAGCACCAGGGCCTTCGACTGGGACCATGCCCGCCTTGCCGCATCGCTGGAAATGATCGTCGCGATTGCGGGCAAGCCCGAAGGGGCAGGCGAGGCAGACTACCCGATGCTGAAGTACCCGTTCGAAGCGGAAACCGCCGGCAAGGCGGCGCGGGTGTTCCAGGCCTGCCTCGATTCGCTTGGCCAGCCCGTCCCGGAGCCTGCTGCTACTGCCGCTCCGGTGGCAGAGAAAGCGAAGGACGAACCGCTCTGGTCGAAGCAGGAAGGCCGGTACTACGCCACGCTGAGCGAGATCGACGGCGAGGTCTGCT
>JAHDXX010000021.1:0-14829 GCA_023384025.1 Sphingomonadaceae bacterium | reverse complement strand
CCGCGACCATGGTCAACATGGACAACGGGCACACCCTGATGCTTCGCCGGAACAAGCGCAGCGGGGAACATTCGCTTACTCTGGTCCAGTCTGCGGCGGGAGAGGTGGCGGCAGGCAGCCCCCTGGCGCTACAGATCGGAGCGGGCGAGAAAGGCGAGTTTGCCGAGCCGCTGCAAGCGACTGCGCTGGGCCAGACCAATGGCCTGCAGTTCGCGATGGCGCCGATCAGCTTCCCGCAGGCGCAGGCACTCCAGAGCGCGAAGGTGGTTACGGCATCGGTCGGCGGGCGCGAGGTCCTGCGGCTGGCGCCTCCGAACCTGGCCCGGGTGCAACTGAACCTCGAAATGGCGCGGTGCGGTCTCACCCGCCAGAGATAGGCGGCCGGCCGACTACGCAGCGGTCAGCTGTACGAACACGTCCTCCAGGTCGGCCTCGCGCGTGGTGACGTCCTCGACCGTGTAGCCGTGGCTCTGGATCAGGGCGAGGACCTTGCCCGCGCTCATCGCATCGCGGTCGTAGGTCACTTCCAGCGTGCGCGGCTCGGTTACTTCGGCCTTGAGGAAATGCGGCTCGACCACCGGCCCGGCGAGATCCTTGTCGACCGTCACCCGGACGATCTTCTCGCGCGCCATGCCGACCAGCTCGCGGGTCGGCTTGTGCGCGATCAGCTCGCCGTGGTTGATGATCGCGATCTCGTCGCACAACTGCTCGGCTTCCTCGAGGTAGTGGGTGGTCAGCACCACCGTCACCCCTTCGCGGTTCATCTCGGTCACCAGCTCCCACAGCTGGCGGCGCAGCTCGACATCGACCCCGGCGGTCGGCTCGTCCAGCACCAGGATCGGCGGCGAATGGACCATCGCCTTGGCAATCAGCAGGCGCCGCTTCATGCCCCCGGACAGCGCGCGGGCATAGGCATCGCGCTTGTCGGCGAGGTGGACCGCGCGCAGCAGCTCCTCGCTCCGACGCAGCGCCCTGGGGATGCCGTAGAACCCGCCCTGGTTCTCCAGCACCTCGAACGGGGTGAAGAACGGGTCGAACACAATCTCCTGCGGCACGATCCCGATCGAGCGCTTGGCATTGCGATGATCGCGGTCGATGTCGAAGCCCCAGATCTCCGCACTGCCGCTGGTCTTGGTAACGAGGCCCGCCAGGATGTTGATCAGGGTCGACTTGCCCGCGCCGTTTGGGCCGAGCAGGCCGAAGATGCCGCCTTGCGGTACGTCGAAGCTGACACCCTTCAGCGCGAGCTTGCCCTCTCCGCCGCCGGTCGGGGCATAGCGCTTGACGAGGTTGTCGATCCGGATCGCGGGGGGCTGGGTCATGCCATGCTGCCTAGGCCTGCCATGGCGGGTCCGTAAAGGGGGCATGCTTTCGCGCAGAAGTAACCGGCCCGTTAACTGCCTCCGGGGAGGTGGCCTTCAGGGGTTGGGGCTTACCCACCGGCACGATGGGACCGAAATTGCCTCTGGCTGCTGCCCCGATTCGGGGGTTGGGTGCGCTGGCTTGCCTGCTCTTCGCAGGCCTGCTTGCCATGCCCGGCGCGGCGCATGCGGCGCAAACCGGGCCCAACACGGCCAGCGCCATCCTGGTCAAGCCGCTCAGCATCGTGAAGTCCGAAGACCTCGATTTCGGGACGATCATTCCCGATACCGGCGGCACGGTCGTGTTGGACCCGACTGCCACGCCGACCTGCACGGTGACCGGCGGGGTGATCCGAAGTGGGGTATGCCAGCCAGCGGAGTTTGTCGGAGCTGGTTCTGTGCTGCAACTCGTGCGGGTTCGGATACCGCCCAATGCCAGGATGACGGTTACCAATGCGACCGGGGCTACCATGCGGGTCGACAACATGACCGTGAACGGTACGCCCGACTTGCTGGTTGTGCGGCTGAACCAGAGGAGCTTCCGGTTCATCATCCTCCATCCCAGCGGGATCTTCTATTTCCGCGTGGGCGGCACGCTCAATGTCGGCGCAAACCAGGCCCAGGGCACCTATACCGGCACGTTCGACGTCGATATCCAGTACTTCTGAACGCACACCGCCGATTGCCTTGGCGCGGACAAGGATATATCGGGGCGGGCCATGACCATCGCGCCGCCTGAAACCATCCTTGTCGACCACCACCGCGTCAGCTGCGACGGCGCCAGCGCCATCCGCGGCGGATCGGGCTTTCGCCCGGCCGCGCTCGGCCACCCGAAAGTGTGGCTGGAAATCGACGAGCACGGTTATGTCGACTGCGGCTATTGCGACCGCCGCTTCGTGCTGCGCGGCGGCCCGGCCGATGGTGCCGACCAGGCGGCCTTGCCCGACATCGCCGAAGGCAGCGACCCCGGGCACCGCTGATTAGGGCAAAATTTACAAAATAGGGCTAGACCCTGCGGCTCCGGCATGGGGTCGTTTCATTTGCTCTCTAGACTTTTCCTTTGCGTGATGGGCGTTGGCGCGGTGCTGCTTGCAGTGCCGGAGCCGGCGCGCGCTCAGGGGGAGGCCGCCACCGCCAATGCCGAAGCGCTGGCGATCACGCCGCTCAGCCTGGTCAAGGAACAGGACCTCGATTTCGGGATCATCATCCCCGGCACCACGACCGGGTTCGTCACGCTGTCGCCAGGCAATGCGGTGACCACCACCAGCGGCATCATCGTGACCGGGACGACCCAGAACGCCGCGTTCTACGGCTATGGCACATTCAACCAGCGCTTGCGGATTTATCTCGATGCCAACCAGTACAATCTGGTGCGGCAGGGTGGCACGCAGACCATGCGGCTGGACCAGGTGACCATCGGCAGCACGCCGCCGGTGGTGATCGGCACGGCTCCGCGCACGTTCCGCATCGCTTCGGCCAACGGCCTGTTCCGGTTCACGATCGGCGGTCGCTTGCGGGTGCTGGCGAACCAGACGCCAGGCACCTACGTGGGCCAGTTCGCGGTATCGGTGGAATACCTCTAACCGCACTTGTCAGTTGGCACCCTGCGCGGTTCCGCGATAGCGTAGGAGCTCCCGTTCCGGAGTGCTCTGCCTTTGTCTTTCCTGCGTCTGCTGGCTCTTTCCCTCGCCGCGATCTCGCTGCCCCACACCGCGTCCGCCAGCACCTGGCGCACCGTCAATCCGCTGGTTGACCAGAAAGTCGCCACGCTTCGTGCCGAAGGGGTGGAAGTGCGGCTCGAACCGCACTCGCACGTCGAAGTCGTCGACGGCGAGGAGTTCGAGATCGGCACTGTGCGCGCGACGGTCACCTTCCCCGGCGCGGACCCGTTCGAGGTCGCGGTCGACGAGGCAGTGGTGCCGACCCATGGCCTGTGGGTCGGCGTGGGCAAGCTGGCCCGCAAGGACGCTGATCCGGTGGTGATCCTGACCGGGTATACCGGCGGGATGCACTGCTGCGTCACCTTCCAGCTGGTCACGCGGCAGGAGGGCAAGATTGCAGTGCTCGACCTGCCGATGATGGACGGCGATCCGGACACCGGCTTCCCGCGCGACATCGATGGTGACGGCATTGCCGACATCCGCCGCGCCGACGACAGCTTTCTCTATGCCTTCACTTCCTACGCCGGGAGCTGGGCCCCGCCGCGCCTGTGGAACCTGCGCCAGGGCGCGCTGGTCGATGTCTCGGCCGAGCCGCGCTACGCCAGGTTCTGGCAGCGCGAGGCGAAGAAAGTAGGCAAGTTCTGCCGCAAGGGCCAGGTTGGCGCCTGTGCCGCCTACGCCGCGGCCATGGCCCGGCTTGGCCGTGCCGAGGACGGAATCGCGGAAGCAATCCGCAACGCCCCGCAGGCCGACTGGCTGCCCGAACCGTGCACGGTCGATTACGTCAACGACGAATGCCCCGAAGGCAAGGCGCTGGTGTTCAGCGGTTTCGAGGAGGGGTTGCGCTGGCTTCTGGGTCAGCAGGGCTATCTCGGTCAGGCACCGGCGGGCGCGGACTGAAGGTCAGTTCCAGCGGGGTAACCGTGCCGTCCGAGCGCAGGCGCACGCGGATCGTTGCCGCAGTGTCCGCGTCGCGCAGGCGCTTTTCCAGCGCCGGTCCGGCAGTTTGCGGAATGTAGAGCCGTCCGTCGCGCGGCAGGTCCGGCCCGCCGAACATGCCGGATTCCTCCGGCGCGAGATAGGCGGCGCATGCTTCGCGCTCCGCTTCGCTGGCGAGCTTGCGCACCCGCTCGAGCTTCGGTGCGGTGCCTTCGAGACAGCCGCCGAAGGGGTAAGCGTTCTGCTGCGCACCAAATGGCGCGTCCGTGGTCGGCGCTTGCGCCCCCGGCCAGGCATAGCGGAACTGGACATAGTGCCCGCGCAGCAAGTCGCGCGGGTCGTAACCTTCGACCGGGACCAGCCAGTCGGTCCCCTGCCGGCTCCAGCGCTCGGTCGAGGCCCACATCCCGGCAAGGCCGACCAGAGGCAGCGCGATTGCCGCGAGCGAGGCGAGGCGGCGGTTCATGGTGTCGCCTCCCTCGGCGGGGCAAAGGTGCGCAAAATCCGCACTGCCACGAAGGCAATGCCGAGGATCAGCAAGCCGGAAAAGATCAGGCCGAAGCCGCTGGTCAGCAGGTCGCTGGCGAGCTCGAAACTGAGCACGATCAGCCGCAGCGCCACGGCGGCGACCGCCAGCTGGAACACCCCGCGCCATCCTGCGTGCAGCGCGGCGGCGGCAATCCCGGTCCACAGCGCCATGAACAGCAATCCGGCGCCGAGCTGGCTGTCGGAGAGCAGGTAGGCGACAACACAGGCCAGCCCCGCGCCCGCCATCACCAGCGCGGTTGCTTCACCCGACCTGCTCCGCCGTGCCCAGGCAATCACCGCCGCCGCAGCCAGTGCCAGCCCGCCGCGCTCGCTTTGCGCGGCAAGGCCCATGATCCCGTCCTCGAACCGGTCGACCCCGGCGGCAATGGCAATCACCGACGCGCCGCCGACAGCATAAGTGAGCGCCAGTTGTTCGAGGCGCTTCCAGAAGGCTTCGCGCGCGCTGCGGCCGCGCATCCATGCGGCAAACGGGGCGAACAGCAGCGGGACTGCCGTGACAAGGGCAACCCGTGCGACAAGCCCGGCATCGGCCCTGCGGCCATCGAGCATTTGCGGATCAAGGCTGCCGGCATAGTCCCAGGTCGCATAAGCCAGACCTGCGAACAGCAGCGCTGCGGCCAGCCAGCTCTGCCCGCGCAGCAGCAGCAGCGGGCCGAACAGCACCAGCCAGGCCGCGATCGGTTGCCACAGCGGCGAACTGGTCTGGTAGACCTGCCCGATATGGCCGAAGAAGGCCATTCCGAGCATGGCCAGCACGAACAGCGCGGCCTCCAGCCCCCACGGATGGTCGCGCTCCAGCGCCTCGCCGCGCCAGCCGATGAACCCGCCGAGCGCGACCAGCAGCGCAAGATGCACCGCCAGCCGGACCATGCCCGGCACATCTTCCCAGTTGGCGGCAACGAGGGAGATAACTCCCAGCCCGATGGCGAGGGCGCCGACCCCGATCACGGCCCACAGCGCCAGCGGGCGGCTGTGTTCGTCTTCCCACGCGCGGATCCGCGCGGCGGTGCCTTCATCGATCAGTCCGGCTTCCTGCCAGGCCCGCAGCTTGCGCTCGCTCATGATGCCAGGGTGTAACGCGGTTTCATCCGCTGGCAATCGCTGATCGCATTACTCCCCGGTCACATCGACCCGGATCGTGCCAAGGCGGCTCGAGGCAAAATCGACCCTGTCGCCCGGCTGGAGAAAGTGGCGGGTGGCCAGTTCGTTGGCGATGAAGCGCTCGATCACCGCCCGGGTCGGGGTCACGCGGCCGCCGCCCAGCGCCCAGTCGACCAGCCCCTCGATCATGTCGGCGCGGGTGGGCGGGGTGAAGATCACCCCTTCGGCCGTGCCCGACATCAGCACAGTGGCGGGCGTCAGCGTGCCAGCCGGCGCGAGCCGGTGACTGGCCCCGCGATAGCGGAACCGCGGCTGGTCCATGTCGCCAAGCGCCTTTTCCGACAGGCCCCTGAAATCGAGTGTCATTTCCCCGCCCCGCGCATCCTGCCGGGGTTGGCCGTTGACTGCCGTGGTCATCCTTTCCTGCGCCACGAATGCGGCAAGATCGCGCGGGATCACCAGCAAGGCTCCCGCCGGGAAGAAGTCCTCCCGGCTCTTGGCATCGCTGAACCCGGTGCCGGAATCGAGGTTGTCCGGATCGGCCATACGCGCCAGCGTGGCCCGGTCCGTGAAATTACCGCACAGGAACAGGCCCTTGGTGGCGGCGTCGAAATCGGCGAGGCTGGCCACCGGGCGGTCGAACCGCAGGCACAGCTCGACTTCGTAGTCGATCAGGATGTCCGGATCGGCGCGGACCGTGGTCTGCGCGCCGCTGGCCTGCCCGAACTTGGGGAACTGGAACACGCTGTCGCTTCCCGCTTCCTCGGCATGGGCGGCGAAGTTGGTGCCGGTGGCGACATGGCGTGTCCCATTGCCTGCTGCCGGGAGCAGTTCCGCCAGCGTGAACGTGAGGATCGGCGCTTCGGCCAGCCGGTTGGGGCGCAAGGCTTCGGCGTCGAGCGAGGCGAGCGCGGCGAAGGGGTCGGCCACGTCGTCTGCGCCGAGCGCGGCAAGATCGATTGCGCGGACCTGCCCTTCAGCGAGGCCGATAACGAGGTAGGTCGCCACTGTTCCGTCCGTCTTGCGCCGCTGGGCCAGCGTGACCGCTTCCTCGAGCGGGGCAATGCCCGGCATCAGCGGATCGGCTTCGAACGAGGCAGGGTTGCCGCGCGGATCAGGCGCAGTCGCCCAGGCGATCGCCAGCCCGGCGATGATCAGTAGCAGGACCAGTCCTGCAATCCGCATTGCTTGCCGGACCAAATTGTCTCTCCCGGCGACCCGGCGGCATTCAAGCGCAAACCCTGCGCAAATGCAAATCGCGCACGAAAACGCCGCCCGGCCATGTGGCAGGGCGGCGCAATCGTTGTCCGGAAGCTTGCGGCAGGCTTATTTCAGCCCGGTGCCGTCCATCACGGTCATGTCGGTCGCGGCCTTTTCCATCGCGGCCAGCTTGTCAGCGGGCGAGGCGATCAGGCCGATCTTGGTCAGCGCGCCGCCCTGGCCCCAGTTCTTGGTCCATTCGGTGATGAACTGCTTGAGACCGGGGATCGCTTCGAGGTGGGCCTTCTTGACATAGATGAACATCTCGCGCGCGGCGGCATACTTGCCGGTCGAGACATTCTCGTAGCTCGGAACCGCCCCATTGACCGGCAGGCCGTGGACCTTGTCCATGTTCTCTTCGAGGAACGAGTAGCCGAACACGCCGACCGCCTTGGGGTTGCCGCTGATCTTCTGCACGATCAGGTTGTCCTGCTCGCCCTGGTCGACGTACTTGCCGTCGCTGCGGACTTCGGTGCACAGCTTCTCGTACTGGTCTTCGTCGCTGTCCTTGAGCGCAGCCATGGCCGGGTCGGTCTTGCAGCCGACCTCGAGGATCAGTTCCTTGAGCGAATCGCGGGTGCCCGAGGTCGACGGCGGGCCGTAAACGAGGATCGGTTCGGCCGGGAGCGAAGGATCGACATCCTTCCAGGTCTGCGCGGTCTGGTCCTTGCCGAACGGCTTGGCGGCGAGCGCCTTGTAGACGATTTCCGGGGTCAGGTTCAGTTCGATCCCGCCCTTGGCCGAGGCGAACACCAGCCCGTCAAGGCCGACCTGGATCTCGACGATTTCGGTCACGCCGTTGGCCTTGCACTCTTCGAACTCGCTCGCCTTCATCCGGCGCGAGGCGTTGGCGATATCGGGGGTGTTGGGGCCGACCCCGGCGCAGAACAGGTTGATGCCGCCGCCGGTGCCGGTCGATTCGATCAGCGGTGCCTTGAAGCCGGGGTTCGCCTGGGCGAACAGCTCGCCGACCTTCTTGGCGAACGGGAACACGGTCGACGAGCCGACCACGCGGACCGAATCACGGGTGCCACCGGCGCCGCCGGTGTTGTCGCACGCAGCCAGCGCGAGCGAGGAAATGGCGAGGAAAGCGAGAGTCTTGGTCAGTTTCATGGAAGTGGTTCCTGCTGAATTATCGTCCGGGCGGTTAGGCCGGATTTGTGACACGGAAGTGACAAGTTCCAATCAGAAGTCGATCTGGGCCCGCAGGCCGAAGGAATCGACCCCGTAGGACCGGTCGCCGGTGACGGTCGCGAGGGCCGCGTCGTCATATTCCAGCCGCCCGTAATTGGCGAGCAGCATGGTATAGTCGGTCGGCTTCCACACCAGCGACAGGAGGTAGCCGTTCTGGGTGCCGCCAAGGATGCCGGCGTCCGACAGGTCGAGGAAGTCGTAGCGCGCGTTGAGCTGGAGCGAGCCCATTCCGCCGTTGCCGACCGCGTGCCTGGGCTTGGTCCGGTCGAACTTGCCGTCCTTGTACCCGCGCGTGTCGCCCTTGGTCAGGAACACGCCCGCTTCGGCATAGCCACCGAAGAAAGTCGGATCGGTCAGCGCGCCGGGGCGGTCGATCTTGCGCCATTGCCCTTCGATCGCGGCGTGGAACGGGCCGGAGATGACCGCGCCTTCCAGCCCGAAGCCGGTCTCGTTCTCTGCCGCGAGGCCGCGTGTGTCGACGAACCGGTCGCTGGTGAAGTGCACCAGCGGGCGCTGGCGATAGCGCAGCGTGCTCCCCGCAGGCAGGTCCTTGAAGTGGACCGAACCGCCGAAGTGCAGCTGGGTCTTGCCGAATTTCGGCATGTAGACCAGCCGCGCATCGCCGCCCCGGCGCTTGTTGGGCAGGTTGTCCATGTTGTCGCTGAACAGCCCGGCTTGCACCATCACGTCACCGCCGGTCCATTCCGCCGCGACGCCGACCTGGCGGGTGAACCCGAACGCATCGGTAAACGCCGCACGTTCGATCATCGAGGTGTGCAGGCTGCTGGTCAGCTCTTCCATTGACTGGAAGTTGTTCATCTGCCCGGCGGAAATGGTCAGCCCGCCGCCCGCGTCGTAGGAGATGATTGCATCGGTCACCGCGACATCGCCTGCCGTCACGTCGACTTCGACCTTGTAACCGAACCCGCCGGGCATGTCGCCCGATGCGCCGATGCGGATACGGCGCGCTTCGCTGGTAAAGCCGTCGCCCTGGCCGGTCCCGGCGGGAGAGGACACCGAGCCGGCATCGTATTGCAGGCGCCCGCGCGGCTTGAAGGTCCAGCCCTTTTCGCCCTTGATCTCGGGCGAGCCCTTGAAGGCGATTGTCGGGGCCTTGGCAGCCGTCGCCTGTGCCGCAGCGGCGGTTGCCTGCGCGGTTTCGGCGGCAGTGGTCGCGGCCGCCGCTGTCGCCTGGGCAGAGGCCAGCTCGCCCTCGAGCTGGTCGATCCGCGCGGACATGCGCTGCATCTCGGCCCGCATGGCCGCGAGTTCCTGCTGCACGCTCAGGCTTTCGGCTGACTGTGCGGCGGCAGGCATGGCCCAGCCCCCGGCAACGGCCAGCGCGAGCGTGGAGGCGATGATCGTGTGTTTCATGTCTGTTACGGTTCCCCGACTGGATTCCAACCTGAATATGACGCCCCTATGCGCCCTATGTGACAGGCTGGTGACACAGGATGCGGCTTGCGCCGCCGGGGTCTATACGGTCGAACCGCGTTCCGGGTTTCCGTCGCTGCGAAACGGGGCAATCACTTCGGGTCGGACCCGCACCAGCCGCTGGGTCACGCGGTCGAGCATCGCCCAGGTGGTCAGTGCGGAGACGATCACCTTGCCTGCCGCATCGCGGAAATCGACCCGCCGGGCGGAGGTCGCCCCCTTCGCCTCGCCCGGGATCCAGGTTTCCCCGGTCACGCTCTTGCCGGGGCCGATGTTGCCGCGATAGTCGATCTCGTGCCGGACCACGAGCCAGACGAAATCGCGCGCATGCTGCGGGTCAGCGACCGCATCCCAGTGCGCGGTCGCCATGTCCTGCACCCACTGCACCCACACCGCATTGTTGACGTGACCCATCACGTCGATGTGCTCGGGGAGCGCGGTGAAGGTGCGGGTGAACTTCAAAACCAGTCTCCGTTCGTGTCGAGCGAAGTCGAGACACCGTGGCCCCCGCGCCTCTCGACTACGCTCGAGGCGAACGGAGGTCAGGCTCCAGTTACTTCACCACCCCCAGCTGCCACAGGATGAAGGCGAACTCCTCTGCCGTCTCGTAGAGCGAGGCGAACCGGCCCGACTTGCCGCCGTGGCCGGCGCCCATGTTGGTCTTGAGCAGCAGCTCATTGCTGTCGGTCTTGGTGGCGCGCAGCTTGGCGACCCACTTGGCCGGTTCCCAGTAGGTCACGCGCGGGTCATTGAGCCCGGCGGTGACCAGCAGCGGCGGATAGTCCTGCGCGGTGACCTGGTCGTAGGGTGAATAGCTGAGGATGTAGGCGAAGGCCTGCTTGCTCTCGATTGGATTGCCCCATTCGGGCCATTCGCCCGGGGTCAGCGGCAGGCTGGCGTCGAGCATGGTGTTGAGCACGTCGACAAACGGCACATGCGCCACCACCGCGCCCCACAGGTCGGGATCGGTATTGACCACCACGCCCATCAGCTCGCCCCCGGCGCTGCCGCCGCTGGCGCTGACCTTGCCTTTCTCGGTGTAACCCATATCGATCAGGCCCTTGGCGACATCGACGAAGTCGTTGAAGGTGTTGGTCCGCTCGTTCAATTTGCCTTGCAGATACCAGCGCCGGCCCAGATCATCGCCGCCGCGGATGTGCGCGATGGCATAGGCCATGCCGCGATCGACCAGGCTGAGCCGCGTGGTTGAGAACCCCGGCGGCACGGCGTAACCATAGGCACCGTAGGCATAGAGGTGCAGCGGGCCGCCAGCCGGGCGGTCCTTGCGCGAGAGCACGCTGACCGGCACCTGCGTGCCGTCGCGCGCGGTGATCGTGAGCCGCTCGGTTGTGTACAGCGAGGCGTCATAGCCGCTGGGGATTTCCTGCTGCTTGAGCAGCGCGAGCTTCCCCGTTTTCACGTCATAGTCGTAGACCGAGTCCGGGGTGACCATGCTTTCGTAGGTCAGCCGTAGCTTGGCTACGTCGTACTCAGGGTTGTTCGAGAGGCCTGCGTCGTAGCTCGCCTCGGGAAAAGGAATATAGGTTGAGCGTTCGGGATCGGTGTAGGACCGGATCTCGATCTGGTCGAGCCCGTTCTCCCGCCCTTCGATCACGTAGAAGTCCTTGAACAGGTCGAACCCGGTCAGATAAAATTCGTCCGCCCCGCCGATCAGCGTGGTCCATTCGCCGGGATTTTCGAGCGAAGCGGTGGCGAGGCGGAAGTTGACGTGCTCGTCGTTGGTGTGGACGTAGAGCGTGCCGTCGCGCACATCGACGTCGTACTCGACCCCCTTCTGCCGCGGCTTGACGAGGATTTGCTCGCCGGTCGGGTTGTCCGCGCGGACCAGCCGGACTTCGCTGGTCTCGTTGTCGCCGGTCGCGATCACCAGCCAGTCTTCCTGCGCGGTCAGGCCGACGCCGACGCCGAAGCTCTGGTCTTCCTCCCTGTAGAGCGTGACATCGCTTTCGACCGGGGTGCCGATCACGTGCAGCTTCGCTTCGAGCGTGCGCCACTCCTCGGTCGAAGGGCCATAGACCAGCGCAGTGTCGTTCGCGACCCAGGTCAGGCCGCCGCGCAGGTTGGTAAGCTCGTCCGGCAGCAGTTCGCCGGTTTCGAGATCCTTGATCCGCGCGGTGTAGCGTTCGGACCCGTTGGTGTCGGTCGAATAGGCAAGGAAGCGCCCGTTCTGGCTGATCGAAGCGGCGCCGAGGCGGAAATAGTCGTGCCCTTCGGCAAGCGCGTTCTCGTCAAGGATCAGCTGGTCCGCCCCGCCGGCCACCGGCTTGCGATACCACTTGCGATATTCCTGCCCCTCGTCGAACTTCGACCAGTAGAGGTAGTCGCCATCCTTTTGCGGCACGGTCGAATCGTCTTCCTTGATCCGGCCCTTCATCTCTTCGAACAGCGTGTCGACCATGGCCTTGTGCGGGGCCATGCGGGCTTCGAACCAGGCGTTTTCGGCCTCGACGTAAGCGAGCACATCCTTGTCATCGACCTTGGGGTAGGACTTGTCGTGCAGCCAGTTGTAGGGATCGGAAATCGTGATCCCGTGGTGGCTGTAGGAATGCTCGCGCTTCTCGGCGACGGGGGGTGCGGCAGGAGCCGGTGTGGTCACGCTGGTCTCTTTCTGGTTCGGAGTGGTGGCTTGCGCCGCGTGCGGAGCCAGAGCGATGCCAGCCGCGAGTGCGGCGAGTGACAGCAGGGATCGTTTCATCGAAATGCTCCGTATCTGGGTGCAGGCGGCACGGCTGGAAAGCCGGGCGACGAATGACTATGGTGGATGGCATCACGCGGCAAGAGCCGCCATGCACAATCCGAGGAACAACCCGATGCTGATGCAGACCACCGAGGACTCAGGCTCAGCCCGCCTTGCCGCCCTGCGCGAGGAACTGAAAAAGCAGGGCCTTGACGGGTTCGTGATCCCGATCAGCGACGAGCACATGAGCGAATATATCGGCGCCTATGCCCAGCGGCTGGCCTGGCTGACCGGGTTCGGCGGGTCGGCGGGCAGCGCGATCGTGCTGGCAGATCGGGCGGCGATCTTCGTCGACGGGCGCTATACCATCCAGGTGCGCGAGCAGGTCGACGGGCGGCTGTTCGACTACCAGAACGTGCCCGCCACCACCCATGCCAAGTGGCTCGCCGCCAATGCGCCGGAAGGCGCGCGGATCGGCTACGACGCCTGGCTCCACTCGCGCGGCTGGGCCGATGCGGTCAGCGCGGCGCTGGCGAAGAAGGGCGGCGCGCTGGTGGCGGTCGGCAGCAATCCGGTTGATGCAGTGTGGGCGGACCGTCCCGCACCTTCCCCGGCAGTGGCGGTGGTGCATGACGAGAGCCATGCCGGCCGTTCGAGTGCGGAAAAGCGCGCTGAAGTGGCCGACTGGCTCAAGGCCGAAGGGCTCGATGCGGCGGTGATCAGCGCGCTCGATTCGGTCGCGTGGCTGCTCAATATCCGCGGCACCGATGTCGAGCGGACCCCGGTGGCGCTCTCCTATGTCCTCGCCCATGCCGATGGCACGGCGGAGCTGTTCATCGCACCGGAGAAAGTGACGCCGGAACTGGTCCAGCACCTCGGCAACGCGGTGACGGTGCGTGATCGAGGCGCGTTCGAGAGTGCGCTGGCAGAGCTGGCGGGCAAGAGCGTGGCGGTCGATCCCGACTATGGCGTCGCCGCCATCTCCGCCGCGCTGGAAGCGGCGGGGGCGAACGTCGTCACCACCCGCGACCCCACCATCGTGCCGCGCGCGATCAAGAACCCGATCGAACAGAGCGGCCACCGCGCCGCGCAGGCGCGCGACGGGGCGGCGATCGCCAAGTTCCTCCACTGGCTCTCGGTCGAAGCGCCCAAGGGCGGCGAGACCGAGCTTTCCGCCGTTGCCGCGCTGCGCGGCTTCCGCGAAGAGACCGGCCTGCTGCGCGACCAGAGCTTCGATACCATCTCCGCCGCCGGGCCACACGCGGCGATCCCGCACTACCGTGTCGACGAGGAATCAAACCTGCCCATAACGCCGGGCAGCGTGTTCCTGTGCGATTCGGGCGCGCAGTATCTCGACGGCACCACCGATATCACCCGCACGGTGTGGATCGGCCCAGGAGAGCCTACGGCCGAGCACAAGGACCGCTTCACCCGCGTATTGAAGGGCCACATCGCCATCGCCCGCGCGGTGTTCCCGCAGGGGACCAACGGCAGCCAGCTCGATGCCTTTGCCCGGCAATTCCTGTGGCAGGCCGGGCTCGACTATGCCCACGGCACCGGCCACGGGGTCGGCAGCTATCTCTCGGTTCACGAAGGGCCGCAGCGGATTGCCAAGGCGACCGGCGGGCAGGCCGGGACCACGCAGGAACTGTTCGCCGGCATGATCCTGTCGAACGAGCCGGGCTACTACAAGGCGGGCGATTTCGGCATCCGGATCGAGAACCTGGTGCTGGTCGAACCGCGCGTTATCGAGGGGGCGGAAGGTGAATACCTCGGTTTCGAGAACCTGACCTGGGCGCCGATCGATGCGACCCTGGTCGAGCGCAGCCTGCTGATGCCGGAAGAAATCGCGTGGTGGAACGCCTACCACGCGCGCACCTTCGAGCTGCTTGCGCCGCAGGTCGAAGGCGACGTGCTGGCGTGGCTGGAGCAAGCGTGCGCGCCCTTGTGAGGGGCTTAATGTTCGCGTAATGTTCCATTCTGTCGCGAGTCGCGGCAAGGAGGAGGACGAGATGCTCGGATATGTGACGCTGGGAACCAACGACCTGCAGAAGAATGCCCCGTTCTATGACGCCATCGCGCAGGAAATGGGCGTGGGGCGGATGATGGATTTCGACACTTTCATCGCCTGGGGCGAATGGGGCGGCGGCGCTGGAATCGCGCTGACCAAGCCGTTTGACGGGCAGCCGGCCACGGTCGGCAACGGGGTCATGGTTGCGATCGAGGCGAAGGACCCGGAGCAGGTCCGGCGGCTCTACGACATTGCCATGACCAACGGCGGCACCGACGAAGGCGCGCCGGGCCCCCGCGGCGAGGCCGACCCGCAAGGCAATGTGTTCTACGCCGGGTACTTCCGCGATCCCGACGGCAACAAGCTCAACGCTTTCTGCATGGCTCCGGCGGCGTGACCGGCGCGCGGCGGCTGGAGGAGGAGTTCATCCACCTCGGGCTGGGTGCCACCGCCGTGCCCCAGCCGCCGTTCGACGGGATGGAATGGTATGGCAGCTACTCCGTGCGGCACGGGGCTGACGGGGCAGAGGGTCGACTGGTCAGCCAGTATACCTTCACCGAAAGCTGGAGCAGCTGGGAAATGCACCCGGCAGGCCCAGAAGTGGTTATCTGTACCGGTGGC
>JAHDXX010000303.1 GCA_023384025.1 Sphingomonadaceae bacterium | reverse complement strand
TTTCCGCCGCGATGCTCAGCCGCATGTCGCGGCTCGACCGAAGGGTGCGCGGCGACAAGGCCAAGCTGACTGCCGACCGGGTCAGCTACATGGTCCACCCCGACTGGGTATGCGATCCCGCCCGCGCCGTCCCGGCTGCAATCTGGACTCCGCGCGTGCCCACCCGCCCGGGCCTGAAAGGCACCGCTCGCTGGTATCGCGAGCAGGGCTTGCTTTAGTTCCTCCCCGGAACGGGGAGGGGGACCACGAAGTGGCGGAGGGGCACCTTTGGCTGTTCGACTACCGGTCCAGTGACGTGGGTGAGGGTGCCCCTCCCCATCGTGGGTGGAGAGGACCTAGAACGCCGGATCGTAGCCCGGCGGAAGCTCGCTTGCAGTGCCATCGGTGTGGATGCCGCATTCGGTCTTGTCCCAGCCCTTCCACCGGCCAGAGCGCGGGTCTTCGCCCGGCGCGACCCTGCTGGTGCAGGGGGAGCAGCCGATCGAAGGATAGCCCTGCGCCACCAGCGGATGCGGCGGCAGATCGTGCTCGGCGATGTAGGCGGCAAGATCGTCCGCGGTCCAGTCGATCAGCGGGTTGATCTTGAGGCGGCCCTGCGCGTCACTGGTGTCGATTTCGAACCGGGGAAGGTTGGCGCGGGTCGCGGCCTGGAAGGCCTTCCGGCCGGTGAACGTCGCATCGTAATCGGCCAGCGCGCGGGCCAGCGGCTTGACCTTGCGGATCTCGCAGCAGCCATCGGGATCGTAGGACCACCTGAGGCCGGTCTCGTCGCGTGCTTCCAGCTCGCCGAGGCAGGGGTAGAGGTTGACGAGGTTCTTCAAACCGAGCTGCTCGATCAGCTGGTCGCGATAGGCCAGTGTTTCGGTAAAGTGTTTGCCGGTTTCCAGAAACAGCACCGGCACGCCGGGATCGACCTGCGCGATCAGATGGAGCAGGACCGCGCTTTCCGCGCCGAAGCTCGAGACGACCGCAACCTCGCCCGCAAGGCTGTCCCGAATGACGGACTCCAGCATTTCCCGCGTAGCCGATCCGCGGAACAGGCGGTTCAGGCGCACCGCGTCGTGCTCGGTGAAACGCGGGCCGGTGTCGATCCGGTCGCGCTGGCGCAGGGTCTGGGCTTCAGCCATGCCGCAGTTGCCAGATCGGCACGCGGCCGTCGGTGGTCGGCTGATAGACTTCCGGCCAGCGGTCGAACGCGGCCTGCGCATTCTCGGGGTCGAGCGGCTTGTCGGGCGCGAAAGCGTCGAAGCCGCAGCGCCGCATGTAGCCGACCTGGTCGACCAGCACATCGCCGACCGCGCGCAGTTCGCCGGAATAGCCGGCCTCGCGCAGCAGGCGGGCGGAGGAATAGCCGCGCCCGTCGCCGAACACCGGGAAGTTCACTTCCACCAGTGCGATGCGATCGAGGTGGGGCAGCAGCGCGCGGGCATCGTCGCCCGGCTCGATCCGCACAGCCGTGGCGTTGGACTGGTCGAGGAAGGAATCGACCGTTACCGCTGCATGGTCGACCGCCTCGTCTTCGCGGAAGCGGAACTGCACTTCGTCGGGGCTGGTGCCGAGCTGGTTATCCATAAAGCGCCTCCTTGAACGGCTCCATGCCGATGCGGCGGTAAGTATCGAGGAAGCGTTCGCCGTCGGAGCGTTCGCGAAGATAGACATCGGTCACGGTCTCGACCGCACCGACAATGCCGTCTTCATCGAAACCGGGGCCGGTGATCTTGCCGAGCGAGGTATCCGCCGCCTCGCTGCCGCCGAGCAGGAGCTGGTAGTTTTCCACCCCCTTCTTGTCGACGCCGAGCACGCCGATGTGGCCCGCGTGGTGGTGCCCGCAGGCGTTGATGCAGCCGGAAATCTTCAGCTTCAATTCGCCCAGCTGCGCGGTCTTGCCGGTTTCGGCGAAGCGGGCGGAAATCTTCTGCGCGACCGGGATCGAGCGGGCATTGGCGAGGCTGCAATAATCGAGGCCGGGGCAGGCGATGATATCCTCGATCGTGTCGAGGTTGGCAGCGCCAAGGCCAGCTTCCTCCAGCCGGGTCCACAGCGCGTGAAGATCGGCCTTGCGCACATGCGGCAGGACGATGTTCTGCGTGTGCGTAACGCGGCATTCGTCGAACGAATAGTCGCGGGTCAGCTCGGCCATCACATGCATCTGTGCCGCCGTCGCGTCCCCCGGGATGCCGCCAGCGGGTTTCAGGCTGATGACGGCGGAGACATAGCCCGGCGCCTTGTGCGGCACGGTGTTGCGGTCGACCCACAGGGCGAAGGCATCAGCATTTCCGTTCGCCTCGAGCGAAGTCGAGAGGCTGTCGGATGGTGTCTCGACTTTGCTCGACACGAACGGAGGTGGCGCGAAGAAACCCTTGATCCGCTCCAGTTCTGCCAGCGGCGGCTCGATGCCCTGGGTCAGCAGGTGCGCGAATTCTTCCTCGACCTGGCGGGTGTATTCCTCCTTGCCCAGCTCGTGGACCAGGATCTTGATCCGCGCCTTGTACTTGTTGTCGCGCCGCCC